>NZ_JALKFW010000010.1:0-11907 GCF_023243055.1 Frankia sp. AgPm24
GTCCAGGACGGCGTCGCTGACCTCGGGGCCTGGCCGCCACCGGGCGCCGAACCGGTGCCCTTGGACGGCTTCTACGAGCGGCTGTTCGAACACGGCTACAGCTACGGGCCGTCGTTCCGGAGCCTGACCGCGGCCTGGACCCGAGAAGGGGAGATGTTCGGGGAAGTGCACTTCCCGAAGGACAGCGGAACCGACGTGGCCGGATACGGAATCCACCCCGCCCTCTTGGACGCCGCCCTGCACCTGTCCATGGCCACCGCACCGCCCAGCGACACCGGTGGCGTGATGGTCCCGTTCGCGTGGAACCGCGTCGTCCTGCACGCCACCGGCGCCACCACCGTCCGGATCCACGCGGCCCAGGGCCCCGACGGACTGAGGATGAACCTGACCGACCACGCCGGAGACCCGGTCCTGACCTTCGCCGCCCTGACCTCACGCCCCCTCATGCCGTCGGAGCTCACCGCCTCCTCCGCGGGCGGAGCCGTAGCGATGATGTTGGCCGTCGAATGGACGCCCGCCCTCGTCGGGGCCACTCATGCCACCGGCGACGGCGACACGGTCGCCGGCGATCACCCGGGCTGCGTCGTGATCGCCGACGTGGCGGACCTGGAGGCGCTGGGCGAGGAGGGGCCGGAGTGGTTGATCCTCGACGCGGAACCGTTGATCGCTGACTCCGCCGAGGGTGAGCTGGCGCGGGTCCGGGTGGTTCTGGCGCGGGTGCTGGAAGTGTTGCAGGCGTTCACGACCGAGCCGGCCTGTCGTGAGGCTCGGCTGGCCGTGGTCGTCCGAGGTGCGGGCGACGATCCGGTGGCGGGCGCGGTCGCAGGACTGACCCGTTCGGCCCAGGCGGAGAACCCCGGCCGGATCCTGCTGGTCGACCTCGCCGATCCGGACCCCGGCACCGAACTCACGGGCTTGGTGGGGTTGCTCGGCCGGGCCGCAGCGGCCGACAAGTGGCAGATCCGGCTCCGGGACGGGCAGGTCGAAGCTCCCAGGCTCACCCGGGCCGAGCACGTCGACGGCACCGTGCGGGCTGGGGGCCTGGGTGCTGGTTATGTGGTGGTGACCGGCGGGACTGGGACCTTGGGTGGGCTGGTGGCTCGGCATCTGGTCGCCGCGCACGGGGTTCGGAGTCTGGTTCTGGCTTCACGGCAGGGCCCGGCCGCTGAAGGAGCCGCGCGGTTGCGTGCCGACTTGGAGGCCGCCGGCGCGGATGTGCGGATCGTGGCCTGCGATGTCGCCGACCGGGCTCAAACCCAAGCCCTGCTTGCCGAAGTACCGGCGCCGCTCAGCGGGGTGATTCATACCGCTGGCATCCTGGACGACGCGGTTCTGGGCGGGCTCACTCCGGAGCGGTTGGAGACGGTGCTGCGTCCGAAGGCGGATGCGGCCACGCACTTGGACGAGCTGACTCGTGGGATGGGGTTGGCGGCGTTCGTGGTGTTCTCCTCTGGTGCGGGGGTGTTGGGCACCCCGGGGCAGGCGAACTATGCGGCCGCGAACAGCTATCTCGATGTGCTTGCCGCCCGCCGCCGGGCCGCCGGTGAGGCCGCGGTGTCCCTGGCCTGGGGCTACTGGGCTGAAGCCACCACGATGACCGGGTATAAGACCGAAGGCGACGTGGCCCGGATAACCCAGGCCGGGATGGGTGCGCTGGAAACCGCCGAGGGGATGGCGCTGCTCGACGCGGCGCTCGACGGCGGACGTCCGGTACTCGTTCCGATGGTGCTGGATATGGCCGTCCTGCGCCGTCACGACGGGCCGGTCCCCGGGGCGCCGTGGGCGTGGCCGCTGGCGCGCATGCTGGCGGCCGGACCGCAGCGCCGCACCGCCACCGCCAGCAATGTGGGAGCGCTGCAGGCGACGCTGGCCGCAATGGCGCCGCAGGACCAGGTTCAGCACCTGGCGGGCCTGGTCAGCTCCGAAGCAGCCGTCATCCTCGGCACAGCCGGGCGGTACCTGGTCGCCATCGACAGTCCGCTGCTCGACATCGGATTCGATTCGCTGACGGCGGTCGAGCTCCGTAACCGGCTCACCAGGCTGACCGGGGTCCCCCTGCCCGCGACCCTGGTGTTCGACCACCCGACCCCATCCATGATCGCCGAGCGATTGATGGAACTTATGAGAAAAGAGCAGACCCATGCTTGACGTTGGTCAGTACCTCGCCGCCATCGGCTACGAGGGGCCGCTGGATCCAAGCCTGCGAACCCTCCGAGGTCTGCATGAAAGCCACGTCCGGGCTGTGCCATACCACACTCAGCCCAACGACGCCGAGTTCCTGACCGGCGCCGAATTCGACGTCGTCCAGGCCTTTCAGCGTTCGATCGTCAGCCGGGCCGGTGGAAGCTGCTACGAGCTGAACGAATCGTTCCGTCAACTGCTCGAACAGCTCGGCTTCACGGCGCACCGGCTGGCGGCGAGCACGCGACTGCCGAGTGGCCGGTTCGGGCCCGAGATCGAGCACTTGGCCGTGCTGGTGGACCTGGACGGCGAGCAGTGGATCGCTGACGTCGGCTTCAGCGAACCGACCTCCTTCGGTCCGCTGAAGATCACCAGCGAGGTGCAGCTGCAGGACGGCTTCGAGTTCCGCATGGTGCCCGACGGCGAGTGGTGGCTGCTCGAACGGCTTTCTCCCGTGAAAGGGTGGTCGGGGCTCTACCGGTTCAAGGCGGTGGCGCGTTCGCAAGCCGACTTCGCCGCCAGCATCGGCGAAATCGCCGCGCAGCTGAGCGAATGGCCGGCGGCGAATCTCCGGATCCTCAGCCGGGTGGTCGGGAATTCGACCGTCTTGATGACCGGCCGTCGCCTCATGAAGCACGACGTCGGCCGAGAGGAGAGCCGCATGGTGATCGACCAGGGCGAGTACGAGAGGCTCACCGACCTGATCCTCGATCCCGAACTGACCGATGAAGAACGCGCGGTGCGGATAAAGGAATTCCATCCGTGAGCGGTGAGACGCCGTTGTTCGATTCATGAGGTCGCTGTGCGCGACGTGCTCATCGACGCCCTCGCCCCATGCCTGCAGGCAGACAGCACCTCAACTCTTGGAATCAGCCATCTAGTGTCTAGTGATTCTGTTTAGTTTACGCTGCGGATAGGCTAAAATGGTGGAGTGGAGTTGACTACGGATAAGCGGGCGGAATTGCTGTCTCTGGTGAATGGCCGGGGCGTTCCGGCGAACGTGGCGACACGGGCGCGGATCGTGCTGTGGTGCGCCAACGGGATTCAGAAGAAGGAGATCGCGGCGCGGGCTGGAGTTTCGCGCCGACGGTCGACCTCTGGCTTTCCCGCTATGAGACCGAAGGTGTCGGCGGGTTTGTTGACCGGCCTCGCGGGGCGCTGCGGGAGCAGGTGCCCGCCAGAACCAGAGGCAGGGTCCTTGCCTTTACCCGTACTGCGCCGCCGGCGGAGACGGGTCTGTCGCACTGGTCGAGTCGGGAGATGGCCAAGTACGTCACCCGCACCACCGGCGTGTCGATCTCCTGGAATTACGTGGCGAAACTGTGGCGCGAAAACGGGCTGAAGCCACAGCGGCAGGGCACGTTCAAGGTCAGCAAGGATCCGGCGTTCGCGGACAAGGTGGCCGACATCGTCGGTCTGTACCTCGACCCACCCGGAGGTGCCGTCGTGCTCAGCTTGGACGAGAAGACGCAGATCTAGGCGCTCGACCGCACTCAGCCACTGCTGCCAATCGAGTTCGGCGCCACCGAGAAACGCACCCACGACTATGTTCGGTACGGCACGACGAACCTCTTCGCCTCACTGAACGTCGGGACTGGCGAGGTTTTCGGCGAATGCCGGCCCAGCCGGAACGGGGAGAACTTCCTGGCCTTCCTCAAGAAAGCCGTCAAACCGTACGCTGACAAAGAGATCCACATCGTTTTGGACAACCTTTCCACCCATACCACACCCGACGTCATGGCGCGGCTGGAGAAGAATCCGAACGTGCACTTCCACTTCACCCCGAAGGGCTCATCGTGGATCAACCAGATTGAAACGTGGTTCGGCGTCATCGCTCGCCAGTCGATCCGCCGCGGCACGTTCAGCTCCGTGAAAGTTCTCGTCAAGCAGATCCGTGACTACATCGCCCACTGGAACACCTGCTCTGAGCCGTTTACCTGGACCGCGACCGCTAACGCGATTCTCGCGAAAGTCCAGCTTGTCCAGGCCAACATCAAGAAACTTGTCAACGGCAACGGGTAAGTAAACGTATCTGAATCACAAGACACTAGCACGGAAGGGATCGCATGAATATGACTGGAGCGGGCGGCGACCGTATCGCCGTGTTCGGCGCCGGCGTCATGGGAGTCGGCATCACCGCGCTCGCGCTCGGGCACGGCGTCCCGGTTCTGCTGGTGGACGTGGATCCGGACAGGCTCGCCACTGCGGCCGGTGAGGTCCGCGGACACCTTAGGCAGGCCCAGCTGATGGGTGCGCTGCCGGACGTGCCGATCGGCGGGTTGACCACCTCGGAGTCGCCGGAGGGCGTCGAGGGCGCGATCGCTGTCATCGAGGCCGTCACCGAGCACTTCGAGACGAAGGCCAAGCTGCACAACGAGATAGCGGCGGCGGTCGCTCCCGGTACACCTCGTATCACGAACACGTCGTCGATCCCGGTCGCCGAGCTTGCCGCAGCGGTGCCGCACCCCGAGGACCTCGTCGGCGTCCACTTCATGAACCCGCCGTCGCTGATCAGGACGATCGAGGTGATTCGCGGGCCGCAGACCGGCGACGCGGCGCTGGCCGTCGTCAGGGCACTGGTCGAGCGGCTCGGGCGCAGGCCGATCGTCGTGGCAGACGGGCCTGGCTTCGTGACCAGCATGTTGCTGCACCGGATGATCAATGCTGCGGCCGACCTCGTCGAACAGGGGCGCGCGTCGGTCGAGGACGTGGACGCGCTCATGGAGGGCTGCCTCGGCCACCCGAGCGGCCCGCTGCGCACGGCTGACCTCATCGGGATCGACAACCTGGTCGACTCGCTACGCGTGCTGCACGAGCGGACCGGTGACATGGGATGCAGCCCCTCGCCGCTGCTGCTGAGGAAGGTCGCCGAGGGCGAATTCGGCCGCAAGACCGGCCGTGGTTTCTACGCATACGGGACGTTCTGATGGCGGGCCAGGTCGAGGTGAGCGACGTACTCCAGCAGTACGTGCGCGACGTTTCCCTGCGCGACGACGAGGTACTGCGCGATCTGGCGGCCGAGACCGCCGGTATGAGCGCCCTCGCCGCGATGGTCACCATGCCAGAGGAGGGCCAGTTGCTGGCCCTCCTGACCAGTCTCGTGGGCGCCCGCAACGTGCTGGAGCTCGGCACGTTCACGGGCTACGGCGCGTTGTGCATGGCACGCGCCTTGCCGTCCGGAGGCCGTCTCGTGACCTGCGACATCAGCGAGCGCTGGACGCGCATCGCCCAGCGGTACTGGGAGCGCGCGGGCGTCGCGGACCGGATCGAACTGCGGCTCGACAAGGCCACAAAGGTGCTCGACGCGCTCCTCGCCGAGCAGGGCCCCGACAGCTTCGACCTGGTCTTCATCGATGCGGACAAGACCGGCTATCCCGAATACTTCGAGCGCGCGCTGGCCCTGGTACGGCCGGACGGCCTGATCATCCTCGACAACACCCTGTTCTTCGGCCGGGTCGTGGATCCTGCCGCGCAGGACCTTGACACGCTTGCCATCAGGGAGTTCAACGCCGCACTGCGCGACGACGATCGCGTCGAACTGTCGCTCATCCCGATGGCCGATGGCATCACCCTGGCGCGCAAGCTGGCGCCGGACCCGCAGCGCTCGTCTCAGACCGATCATCACCGGAAAGAAAGGAGTGCATCATGCCTGAATCGGCCTCCGAGCAACTGACGATCGCAATGATCGAACAGCGACTGCTTGACTTCCTCGTCGAGCGGACCAAGATCGAGTGGGAGGTCGGGCAGGACCTGTTCGACTCCGGGGTGCTCTCGTCGTTGTTCGCGGTGGAGCTCGTCGTCTTCGTGGAAAAAGCCTTCGACGTCTCCATCGAGCGCGAGGACCTCGCCTTGGCCAACTTCCGCACCGTGCGCGCGATGACCGACTTGGTGCTGCGGCTGGGGAAAGCCGCCGATGCGTGAGGACCTGCCTGCAATCATGACCGAGGCGGTCGGTGATGCGGCCGGGCGCTGGGACCTGGCCGGCAAGATTCCCTTGGACCTGCTGCGCGGACTCAGCGGCAAGGGCCTGCTGTGCCCCGAGATCGCGACGCAGTTCGGCGGGCTCGGCCTGACCGGCCGGGAGTGCGGGGAGCTGACCGCCCACGTCGGCTCCCTGTGCAGCTCGCTTCGCAGCGTCATGACCTCTCAGGAGATGGGCGCCTGGACCATCTGGCGGCTCGGCGACCGTACCCAGCGCGAGCACTACCTACGCCGCCTCACCGGTGGCGAGCTCGCGGCCGTCGCGTTCAGCGAACCGGACGCCGGGAGCGACCTGTCGGCCATGTCCGCCCGGATCCGCGAGGACGGGGACACCCTCGTCGTCGACGGCGTCAAGACCTGGATCACGGCCTCTGTGTACGCGGATCTGCTCGTTGTCTTTGGCCGCTACGGCGACGGTGGCGCGGCCGTCATCGTTCCGGCGACCAGCCCGGGCGTCCGGCGTGATCCGGCTCAGTCGCCGATGGGCTGCCGCGCCGCCGGGCACGCGACGGTGACGCTCGACGCGGTACGCGTTCCGCGCACGAACCTGCTCGGCGCCGCCGGGCAGTCCCTGGCCATGCTCACCACGATCGCGCTGACCTGCGGCCGCCTCTCGGTCGCTTGGGGCTGCGTCGGAATTCTGCGCGCCTGCCTGGCGGCGGCAACGGCGCACGCGCGCGACCGGGAGCAGTTCGGCGTGCCGATCGCCAGGCACCAGCTCGTCGCCCGTCATCTGGCGGAACTGTACGTCGCGGAGCGCACCGCGACTCTGGCCTGCGAGCGGGCCAGCGACTGCTGGGACGAGGGCTCACCCGACCAGTTCACGGGGGCCGTGCTCGCGAAGCTCGTCGCCTCCCGTGCGGCGGCCCAGGGTGCCGCGACAGCGGTTCAGGTATTGGCCTCCGCGGGCGCGCAGGATGGGCACGTCGTTGCCCGCGCGTACCGGGACGCCAAGCTCATGGAGATCATCGAGGGTAGCAGCGAGATCAGCCAGCTGATTCTCGCCGATCAGGTGATGGGAGGGGGCCGATGACGATCGGCATCGGAGCGATCACGTGCCTGTTGCCGCAGAGGCGGGTCGCCGTGGCCGAGCTGCCCGAACTGTCCAGGCTCGGGTCAAAGGAGCGAGAGTTCCTGGAGACCTCCGGCGTGCGCACGGTCGGCGTGTTCGAGGACGGCGACGTCGGCTCGTTGGCCGGCCGGGCCTGCAGGAAGCTGCTTGAAGAGTATGGGGGGAACCCCGATGTGATGATCATGGTTGGGCCGCGCGCGCCGGATGTGCTGATCGGGTCCGACGTCTGCAAGGCCCAGGCGCACGGCGACGTCAAGGGCGCCTTCGCCTTCGCCGTGGATGGTCTCGGATGCGCGGGCTCGTCTGCGGCCTGGGCCCTCGCCCGCGATCTGCTGATCGCGGACCCGAGCCGCGAAAGCGTGCTGATCACCTTCGCCAGCCTGCCGACCGGCGAGTTCCGGATCCGCTATCCGGTCACTGTGATCGGCGATGGCGCCTACGCCATGACCATCGTGCGCGGCGGTCGGCCGGTGCTGCGTGCCCACCGACAGGAGACCGATGGCACCTTCCACGACCTGTTCTATGTCGACTACAAAAGCAGCCCAATGCCGGAATGGCGCGAGGAATGCCGCTCGCGCGACCGGTACAGCTTCGAGTTGGCCATGCACAGCAGGGTCCGGTTGAGTGCGCTAGTCGACGGCGTACTCAACGACGCCGGGATCACGAAGGCAGATGTCTCCGCGACGTTGATGCAGAACGTCACCGAGAGCGCCTTCCAGTTCTACGAGCAGACCGTTGAGCTGCCGATCCACCGGTTCTGCCGGGCCCACCTCGCCGACGCCGGGCACCTCGGGGCCATGGACGTCGTGCTCAACCTCCAGCGGGTCGTGTCCCTGGGGGGCCTGAGCCGCGGGGGTTTCGTGCTGGTGCTCAACAACAGCCCCGTGGCGGCGTGGATCGTCACGCTATGGGAAATCTAGGGAATCATCTGATGGCGAACGAGCCGACGCTGGTCAAATGCCTGATCTGGGACCTCGACAACACACTATGGCAGGGGACGCTCGCCGAGCAGGACAAGGTCGCCTTGAGCGACGCCGTCCGGGAGGTGATCGTCGGACTCGATGAGCGCGGCATCTTGCAATCAGTCTCCAGCCGCAACGACTACGATAACGCGTGGAGCCAACTGGAGGAACTCGGCGTGGCGGAGTACTTCGTCGTGCCGCGTATTGGCTGGACGCCCAAGTCCGTCATGGTCAAAGAGATCGCAGACGAACTCTCGTTCGCACTGGGGACGATCGCTTTCATCGACGACATGCCGGTCGAGCGCGCCGACGTCTCGTACCACCATCCCGAGGTGCGCTGCTACGAGGCGGCGCGCGCAGCTGAGCTGCTCGAACTGCCCGAGTTCACACCCACGGTGATGACCGTCGACGGACGGCGGCGCCGCCAGATGTACAAGGCGGCGGCCCGCCGGGCGACCGCAAGGTCCGAGTTCGCCGGCCCCGACGAGGACTTCCTGCGCACGCTCGGCATCGTCCTTCGGATCGTACGCGCCACCGACGAGGAGGTCACCCGAGTCGAGGAACTCACCCTGCGCACCAGCCAGATGAACGCCACCGGCGTGCATTACTCGGACGAGGCGCTGCGCTCACTGCTCGCGGACGAGACCCACGAGGTGCTCGTGGTCACGCTCGACGACAAGTTCGGTGGGTACGGCGCGGTAGGCGTGCTGTTGATCGAGAAGTTTGAGCACGCATGGAACGTCAAGCTGCTGGCCACATCATGCCGTGTGGTCTTCTCCGGCGCGGGCACGATACTACTGCGCTGGCTGGCCGACGCTGCGGCAAATGCGGGGGTCCACCTAGTCGCCGACTTCCGCAGGACAGACCGTAACCGGATGGCCGAGGTCGCCTACAGATTCGCCGGTTTCCGGACCGAGGACTGCGACTGCGCGGCCGAGGTCCCGCCGACGTTCGAACTGGGGATCGAGCGGCTGCACCTCGCGCCCACGCAACAGGAGCCACCGGTCACGATGACGGTGCATGCCCCCGACCTGCGTTCGCCAGAGGCTGCCGACCTCGTTTGGGGCGTCGCCGGGGCAGAATCGTGAACCGCGACGTCGCCGAGGTGCTACGGCTGGCCGGCGGCGAATCTCCGGATCCTGAGCCGGGTGGTCGGGAACTTGACCGTCTTGATGACTGGCCGCCGGCTCGTGACACACGACCTCGGCAGGGAGGTGAGCCGCATGGTGATCGAGCAGGGTGAGTACGAGAAGCTCACCGACGTGATCCTCGATCCCGGGCTGACCTATGCGGAACGCGCAGAGCGGATAAGGGAATTCCAGCCGTGAGCCGTTACCACAGTTCTGTACAACCATTGTGCGGGCATTCCGATGAGGGGACCACGATGACCGAGATCGCCGACCAGCCGGTAGGCCGTTGCCCGTTAGGGCACTCCGCTGCGGACCGGCTGCCCGAACCCGCTCCGCTCCCGTATGTCTCCGAGGACCCGTTCCATCCGCCGCGTCGCCTTGGCGAGCTGCGCGCCGAGTTCCCGGTTAGCCCGTTGCTCTACCCTGATGGCGAGATCGGCTGGCTTGTCACCAGGTACGCCGACGTGAAGGCCGTGCTTGCCAACCCGAAGACGTTCAGCTCCCGCGGCCGGCAGCGGATCAGCCCGATTCGCAAGGTGTCCAAGGAGTTGTTTGGCGACCGATTCGAGAGGCCTGGACTGTTCAGCAGCCAGGACCCGCCGGTGCACGGTTTTTACCGCAAGCAGCTCACCGGCCAGTTCACCGTCAAGCGGATGAAGAGCCTGGAGTAGAGGATCGAGCAGATCGTCGCCGATCAGCTGGAGTACATGGCGTCGAGGGGACCGGTCGCCGACTTGATCGCCGACTTCGCGCTGCCGGTGCCGTCGCTGGTCATCTGTGAGCTGCTCGGTGTGGACTATGCTGAGCATGCGTTCTTCGAACAGCAGACCGCCACGCTGCTCAGCGTGAAGACCACCCCCGAGCAGGTGATCGCGGCCGGGGACGCGCTGGCAGCGTTTATGCTGAAGCTGGTCCGGCAGAAGAGGAATGAGCCGGACGACGCCCTGCTGTCCGGGCTGATCGAGGCGCAGCGGGAGGCCGAGCGGCCGCTGACCGACGACGAGCTGGCCGGCATTGCGATGATCCTGCTGACTGCCGGGCACGAGACCACGGCCAATATGCTCGGCCTTGGCACGCTGACGCTGTTGCACCACCCGGAACAGCTGGCGAAGCTGAAGGCCGACATGTCCCTTGTGGGCACCGCAGTGGAGGAGTTGTTGCGGTTCAACAGCATCATCCGCATCGGCCAGGTGCGTCTCGTCACCCAGGATGTGTAGATCGGCGGCCGGCTCATCCCGGCGGGTTCGTCCGTCGTCGCTTCGAGCATGGCGGCCAACCGGGATCCGGAGAAGTTCGAGAACCCGGACGAGCTGGACATCACCAGGGGCGCGGTGCACCACGTGGCGTTCGGCCACGGCATCCACCAGTGCCTGGGCCAGCAGCTGACCCGGATCGAGCTGCGCGTCGGCTACCGCAGGCTGTTCGAGCGGTTCCCGGATCTGCGGCTCGCGATTCCGCTCGAGGACGTCACCTGGCGCACGGACATGGCCATCTACGGCGTGCGCGAGCTGCCGGTGACCTGGTAGGGAGGCGGGGGAGCGTGGATGAAGGAGCCGGCCGTGCGGGGCACCCAGGGCTACAGCAGCTCGTAGGAGCACTCGGCGTACAGCTCGCGCACCTTGGTCAGGACCTCGTGGTCGGTGGGCCACCGGGTGTGGTCCACCGACAGCACAGCTCGTACGCCAGTGCCCGCGTTGGTGGCGAACCCGGCTTCCACGTCGGGCATGTCAGTCGGTTGGATGGGCTCCATCGCGGCCGGCTCGTCGAGCGCTTGGTTGATCAAAGCCATGGTGACACCCGGGAGCCACTCGGACTGCGGCCACAATATTCGACCCCCACGAACGAAGCCGATGTTCGACGTGGAAATCTCGCAGATCAGTCCCTCGTGGCTCGCGAAAAGTGCGTCGTCGAAACCTGCGCGCTGCGCACGACGGCGGTGCATGAGCGCGCCGAACACGCTGACGTGCTTGACGGACGGAACCTCGCGTTGGTAGGCAGCGGCCTGAAGTCGCAAGGGGGCGGGCATTCCGTGCCCGGCCGGGTGGTCACCAGGATGCTCGGCTGGGCGTCGGGGCC
Organism: Frankia sp. AgPm24; assembly: GCF_023243055.1. Lineage (NCBI taxonomy): Bacteria > Bacillati > Actinomycetota > Actinomycetes > Frankiales > Frankiaceae > Frankia > Frankia sp. AgPm24. The sequence continues at coordinate 11,403 of NZ_JALKFW010000010.1, forward strand.
GATCGTCCCGAGATCAAGAGCCGGATCGTATACCGACACGCGAACCATGACCGGTCCCGGGCTTCCTCGCAATGCATTCCGCACGTAGTGGCGAACGGCGTCAGTGTCCAATTCGACATCGAAGAGCTTTCGGCAATCGTTCGTCAACCGCTCGATGTGCAAGGACAGCCCGCGTACCCGGAAATCCTGTACCAGCATGGAAGTGAAATGCCCGTAATTCGTCAGGGCGAGCACGCGAAGATCGTCCGGACTGGCCGGAGCGCCATTCAGTTCCACCTTGCCCCCGGATACTTGATGAAAACCGAGGTCCACCCCGATATTCGGACACTTCGGATTGACACTGCATCAGCAGGACATTGCCTTACGATAGCGCTTGGGCGCTGTCGTCGACAATCGGCAATCTTGAGCGCTGACCACGCCCGGCGACTGACATAATTGATGGATGGCTTCTCACGAAACCACCAGTGCCCCCGAACTTTTGGCCAGGACCCGTGACGGTGTCCTG
>NZ_JALKFW010000011.1:0-11820 GCF_023243055.1 Frankia sp. AgPm24
CCTGCCCGGACGTCGGAGAGAGACGGTAACGGGACATGCTTCTATGCTACCGAAAGGATTCGCTCATGCGTTCCAGCATGGGGCACCGTTTCCTCCCCGGCCTGAAGGCCGGGGTATCCACGGCGCAAATCCGATGACCGGGATGCCTGCTCCCGATCGGCTGCGGGGCCGGCTTCGCCTGTCCCATCATCTGTGGCCCGTGCTGCTGACCGCGACACTGATCGGTCTCGGTGTCCTTGGCCTCGTGCTGCTGCCGGTGCTCAGCCGGCGGGCACCGCTGCTGCTGGTCGCGTTGCGCCCGACCTGGGGGGTGCTGGTGCTGGTCGGGGGCACGGTGCCGTTCGTCCCGACGCTGCTGCTCGCGGCGCTGCTGCGGGGTCTGCTCGATGTCGGCTACTTCGCCCTGGCCCGTAACAACATCCGCTCGGTGCTGCTGCGTTCGCTGGGCGGCAGCCGACTCGTCGCGGCACTGACGCGCCCGAACACCCGCACGCCGCTGCTGTGGTTCTGTCTGGTGAACACGAACGTCGCGGTGGACGCGGCTCTGGGCGCCGGTGATGTGCCGATGCGTCGCTTCCTGCGGTTCCTGGCGGTCGGCTCGTTGCTGCAGACCGCCGTGTACCTGGCGGCGGCGCGCGCGGCCTCCCCCGGTATGCGGCAGGCGGTGGACTGGCTGGACGCGCACATGACCTGGTTCGTCGTCGGAGGGCTCGCGCTGGCACTCGTCCGCATCGCACTGCGATCGGTACGGCGTGCGGCGCGAGACGCTCGCGGAAACGGTCGCGACACGCCGACCTCCGACATCCACCGGCCGCGAACAAACAGTCAATCCGTGGACAGATCGGGACGAGAGTAGGAACCTCGAAACGGTGACGGACCGCCTTTGTCATGGTCCGTTCGTCCGGTGCCGAATCCGGCCCGGTCCCGTTCCCGTCTCCGGAGCCCGCCATGTCCCCCGCGCGCCCCTCCCCATTCGGCAGTTTCCCATCCGGCAGCTTCCCATCCGGCGGTTTCCCGGTGGCCTGCGCCGTCCCGCCGCACATCCTGGAACGCATCGCGCGCCACGGCAGCGAGCCGCAGCGCACCTGGGCGTTGGCCACGTTGATGCGCGACAGTTCACACCGTGCGATCCGCGCCCATGACTCGCTGCTGCGTGCTCTCGGTGACGGGGACGAGCCGACCGCGCCGGCCGAAGCCCCCCGGCCGCGCCGGACCGTCGCCGACGCCGTCGGTCTGGAGAAACTGCCCGGTGTCACGGTACGTAGCGAGGGCAACGGGCCCGTCGAGGATCCCGCCGTCAACGAGGCCTACGAGGGGCTCGGCGCCACCTACGACTTCTACGCGACGGTTCTCGGCCGCGACTCGATCGATGACGCGGGTATGTCCCTGGTCGCCAGCGTTCACTACGGCGACCATTACGACAACGCCTTCTGGGACGGCGAGCAGATGGTCTTCGGCGACGGCGACGGTGAGCTGTTCAACCGTTTCACACTGTCGCTGGATGTCATCGGCCACGAGCTGACCCACGGCGTGACCGAGCATGAGGCGTCGCTGGCGTATGTCCAGCAGTCCGGCGCACTCAACGAATCCATCAGTGATGTGTTCGGTTCGCTCGTTCGGCAGTACGGCCGGCGCCAGAGCGCGCAGCAGGCTGACTGGCTCATCGGCCAGGAGCTGCTCGCCGATTCGGTGCAGGGCGTCGCGCTGCGTTCGATGAAGGCGCCCGGCACCGCCTACGACGACCCGGTGCTCGGGGCGGACCCGCAGCCGGCGCGGATGTCCGACTACGTCCACACGGCCACCGACAACGGCGGCGTGCACATCAACTCGGGCATCCCGAACCGGGCGTTCTATCTGGCGGCGCTCGCCCTGGGCGGTCACGCCTGGGAGAAGGCCGGGCCGATCTGGTACGCCAGCCTGCGTGCCACCCGCATCCAGGAGAACGTGTCGTTTCGGACGTTCGCCGCCATCACCGCTCGCCAGGCGGAGGAGCTCTTCGGCCCCGAGGAACGGCGTGTGGTCAGCGAGGCCTGGCGGGAGGTGGAGGTCATCCGCTGAACCCGCCGCGGGCGGCGGCGGGTTCCGGTGACGGGTCGAGCAGGGCCGCCCCGCCCAGCCTGTCCTCCCCCGCACGTAGCCGGACGAGGGTGTGTGCCGACTGGCGGGCCAGCAGAGTGAGCGCACTGACCACCACCGGATCGACCGCGCTGCGGTTCTTCGACCACCGGGCGGCGATCGCGCCGAGCAGACCACCCTCGCCCGACAGCGGCACCAGGAACACCGAGCCCAGCATGAACCGGGTCGCCATCTCACTGTTGATCAGTGGCGATTCGCGGGCGTCCGCGAGGAACAGCGGTCCCTGGGAGCGCAGCGCGGCCTGCAACATCCGACCGGCCTCGGGCTGGCGGGCCTCCCCGAGCGGAATCACCGGCGGCCCGCCGGAGCGGGTCCGCGAACCGAACACCCGGTAGATCGTCGAACCGGGCACCTCGGACAGCAGCAGGACCAGGTCGTCGGCGCCGACAAGGGCCTGCGCCACATCGGTGATCACCCGCACGGCATGGTCGAGGTCCTGGGCGAACCAGAGCCGGTCCAGGTCGGCCAGGGCACCGTTGACCAGCGACAGGGCGTTGGCTTCGCGGCGTGCCTCGAGCAGGGCCATGACCTGCCCGGCCAGGGCTGTCAGCGCGCGTCGATGGCCCACGCTGAGGCGCCGCGGGCACCGGTCGACCACGACCAGCGCGCCGAGCACCGCTCCCGACGCGGCAAGGATCGGCGCTCCGGCGGCAAACCTGATCTGTTCCCCGGCGGCATACCGCCGGCGGGACACGTCGGCGTCGACGGTCAGGTCCTGCAACTCCACGAAGGCCCGCTCGGCGATCACCCGCGTCGCGATCCCGCACTCCTGGGCCAGGATCGAGGAGCCGGTCCCGACATGCGTCTTGGACCATTCACGGTCACCGTCCCGGAAGATGATCGCGGCCGCGGCGCAGCCGGTCGCCTCCACGGCGATCGCCGCAAGGGCCTCGAAGGGAGGCTCCGGGGACCTCCGCAGGATGTGCAGATCGTCGAGGATCGCCCGGTCCTCCAGTCGGGGGCTCTCCTTCTCACTCGGACGCGCACCGTTCCCGTTGGAGGTGCCAGAGCCGTTGGAGGTGCCAGAGCCGTTCGGGGTGGCAGAGCCGTTCGGGGTGGCAGAGCCGTTCGGGGTGAAGGTGGCGATGGGTGAGGCGGTGGCGGCGCGGCGTGGGGCCGCCGGACGACCTCTGGCGCCCATCGGGTGGCTGCCGGTCGCCTGGGCCTGCAGCAACGCGGTCATCCGCATGGCCGGCAGAGGCGGGGAGATCACCGTTCCCTGCAGCAGGTCACAGCCAAGATCGATCATCATCTTCTGGGTGCGTTCGTCCTCGATGCCCTCGCCGACCACGCGCAGGCCGAGGCGATGGCCGAGTTCGATGACGGAACGCACGATCGCCGCGTCCGGCGCGCTGCCACTCGCGTCCGTCACGAAGCCACGATCGATCTTGACCTCGTCGAAGGGCAGGGCCTTGAGGATCTCCATCGAGTTGTAGCCGGTGCCGAAGTCGTCCAGGGAGACCTCGACGCCCTGGGCGCACAGCTGGCTCAGCATCTCGGCGGCCCGCTCCGGCTGGGTCAGCACGGCGCTTTCGGTGATCTCCAGGGTCAGCGCGTCGCTGGGCAGACCATGGGCGTTCAGCGCGCCGACCACCGCCCGCGGCAGGTCGTCCAGCACGAACATCCGCGGGGAGAGGTTCACCGACACCGCCAGGTGCAGACCCGCGGCGTTCCAGGCGGCGCACTGGCGGGCGGCCTCGCCGAGCACCCAGCGGGTCACGTCCGCGATCATGGGCGATCGTTCGACCAGGGACAGAAAGTCACCGGGGGCCAGCAGGCCGCGGGTGGGATGGTTCCACCGCAGCAGGGCCTCGGCGGCCACGATCGCGCCGGAGTGCGCGGACTGCAACGGCTGGTAGAAGAGCACCAGTTCCTGACGGTCGATCGCGGCGCGCAACTGCGCGTACAGCGCGATCTGCGCGGGCTGCACCCCGATCAGGCCCGGAGCCCAGACACCGATGCTCTCCCCCTCGTGCCGGGCCCGGGCAAGCGCCACGTCCGCGCAGGTCAGCAGGCCCGCCATCGTCAGGTCGTCGCGGGGTGCGACGGCGATCCCGACCGAGGCGTCCATGGCGACATCGACGGCGCAGACCCGGAAGGGCCCCTGCACCCGGTGCAGGACCTGGCGGGCGAACTCCGCCCGCGGATCGCTGTCCGTCGTCGACGGCGCCGCGCCCACCGCTGCCGCTGGCGCCGCTGATGCCGCTGATGCCGCGACGGTGGACGGTGCGGTGGGGTGGCGAAAGACCAGGACGAACTCGTCGCCGCCGGCGCGTCCGACGATGGCGGGCGAGGGGGTCATCGTCCGCAGGCGGCGGGCGACGTCCTGGAGGAGCTGGTCGCCGCCGGCGTAACCGAACGCGTCGTTGATCTCATGGAACCTGGTGATGTCGACCAGGACGAGGACCGCCTCGTCGCCCTGCGCCACGATCGAGGCGACCACGCGTTCGCCGTGGTGGAGGGTTCCGCTGCGGTTGGGGAGCCGGGTCAGGGCGTCGATCTCGTCCTGGCGCGGTCCCGAACGCAGGCGCAACGTGCCGGCGGCGACGACGCACAGCACGGCGGCCATCGCCGGCCCGCCGACGGTCGGCAGATCATCGCCCACGCAGGCACCGAGGGCGAGCATGGCCACGGCGAGGCCGAGGATCGCCAGCGCCGCGGGGAGACGCGCCCAGGCCACATAGATCGCAAGCGCCACGAACCACAGCAGGTAGGCCGACGCCTCGTCCGACGACGACGCCCGAGCCAGCCCGATCCCGAGCACCACGGCGGACGCCGCCGCGACCACCGAGGGCACCCACACCGACCATGACCGGGTCGTCCAACGGACGACGAGGCTGGCCGCCGCGGCCGCACAGACGAACCAGCCGATCCACCAGGGCTGCAGGGCCGACCCCGGAAGAACCACCGCGAGCAGGAATACCGCAGCTATGCCGAGGAGAACCAGGACCCGCCTCTGCTCGGAACGTCTCCACTCGGTGCCCACGAAATGATTCCCTCCCCCGCCGACCCAGGTCCGTCAGGGTCGGTACACCCCGGGCCGTCACACCCACGAGTCTTCGACGCGTCCGGTCACGAACTGGAGCGACGCAGACCACCCGGCGGCCCGGCGGCCCGGCCAGACGAGGGCGTCCGTGCGACCTGGCGGGGCCTGTCTGCACGTTGGATGCGCCCGCACTCGACGGGCTGTACGGGCGGGCGCAGGACGGTCCCGGGATGCCGCGCCGCCGCCAAGGCGAGGGTCAGGCTTTCTTTACCATGTCCGGCGTGGCCCGCCGTCTAACCTCGCAGACAGCACCTTCACCCTACGTAGAAGCCACCCAGGAACCCCATATCACCTAAACCTGGGTACCTTATCAGAACGTATACGGTACAAGCGGATCCGCGCACGACAGACGGCCACGAGCCAGACGATTGACGCAGGACAAAGAAAATCAACGGTCAAAGCCGGCGGGGTGTTGACCCCCGGTTCGGAGACCGTTGTCAGCCCTGCCTCGGCAAGCACACCGGCGGCACACGGATGCCAGAAATCCGCATTACGGACATAACACCACAACGCCGCAGATGCACCCATGTGCGCATGTAGGCAGAAGTGGGAGTCGACTTCCCCTGGCGACCTCGCGGTGCGGCTAGTGCGCGGCTTCGTCCCAGGTGCGACCGGAACCGACGCTGACGTCGAGGGGTACCGACATGGTGTAGGCAGCGGACATTTCCGTGCGGACGAGCTCCTCGACCTGCGCACGCTCGCCGGGGGCGATCTCGAGGACGAGTTCGTCGTGCACCTGGAGCAGCAGGCGGGAGGTGAAGGCACCTTCTCGCAGCGCCCGGTCCACACCCAGCATGGCGATCTTGATGATGTCGGCGGCGGAACCCTGGATCGGGGCGTTCAGGGCCATCCGTTCGGCCATCTGCCGGCGCTGGGAGTTGTCACTGGTGAGGTCGGGCAGGTAGCGGCGGCGACCGAGGATGGTCTCGGTGTAGCCGTCGCGGCGGGCGCGTTCCACGACGCCTCGCAGGAAGTCCCGGACGCCGCCGAAACGGGCGAAGTAGGCGTCCATGTGCTCACGTGCCTCGTCGGGGGCGATGCCGAGCTGGGAGGCCAGCCCGAACGCGGACAGGCCGTAGGCCAGACCGTAGGACATCGCCTTGATCCGTCGGCGCAGCTCCGGGTCGACCTCGGCCACGGGCAGGCCGAACGCCTCGGCGGCGACGAAGGTGTGCAGATCCTCGCCGGAACCGAAAGCCTCGATGAGACCTTCGTCGCCGGACAGATGCGCCATGATCCGCATCTCGATCTGCGAGTAGTCGGCGGTGAGGAGTTCCTCGTAGCCGGCGCCGACGACGAAGCCCTGCCTGATCTGGCGGCCCTCGGCGGTGCGGATCGGAATGTTCTGCAGGTTCGGGTCGGTGGAGGACAGCCGGCCGGTCGCGGCGATGGTCTGGTTGAACGTGGTGTGGATGCGCCCGGCATCGTCGATCATCGGCAGCAGCGAGTCGATCACCGTCCTGAGTCGGGCCACGTCCCGGTGGCGCAGCAGGACCGGCAGCAACGGGTGGTCGGACTGCACGGCCAGCCAGGCCAGCGCGTCGGCGTCGGTGGTGTAACCGGTCTTGATCTTCTTGGTCTTGGGCAGACCGAGCTCGTCGAACAGGATCTGCTGGAGCTGTTTGGGTGAGCCGAGGTTGAACGAGCGCCCGACGAGCTCATGGGCCTGGTCCGCGACGGTGGTGACCTCGGCGCCGTAGTGCTTGGCGAGCTCGAGCAGATGGTCCTGATCCGCGGCGATGCCGGCGCGTTCCATCCCGGCGAGCACCGTGACCAGCGGCAGCTCCATGTCCCGCAGCAGGGTGGCGGCGCTGCGGCGCTCGAGGTCGGCGTCGAGCTCGTCGGCGAGCTCCAGGCAGGCCCGGGCCCGCACCGCGTCGGCCTGGGACTGTTCGGCCTCGCCGGACCCGTCCAGGGTGAGCTGGCCGTCGCCCGCGGGTTCGGCGGACAGGTCCCGGTGCAGGTAACGGGCGACCAGATCGCCGAGGTCGAACGTACGCTGGCCGGGCAGGGCCAGGTAGGCGGCCAGCGCCGTGTCGCTGGTGACACCGGCGAGGGTGAGGCCGAGCTCGGCGAGCGCGAGCATCGGACCCTTGACGTCGTGGCCGGCCTTGGGCCGGGCCGGGTCGGCCAGCCAGGTACCGAGCGCATCGAGATCGGCCGGGGTGAGGGTGGTCGGGTCGATCCAGGCGGCGGCGCCGTCGGCGGTGGCCAGGGCCAGCCCCGACAGCAGCCCCGTGCCCCGCCCCCAGGTACCCCGGACCTGCAGACCGGTGCGCCCGGTGCCGCGGGCGTGCGCCGCGAGCCAGTCGGTGACCTCGTCCGGACCGAGGGTGGTGACCTCGATGTCGAACCCCTCCTCCACCGGCGGCGGCGTGGTGGCCAGCGCCGCGTAGAGGCGTTCGCGCAGCACCCGGAACTGCAGGGTGTCGAACAGCTGGTGGACGGCCTCCCGGTCCCACGGGCGCTGGCGCAGGTCGTCCGGCCCCACCGGCAGGGGCACGTCGCGCGCGAGCTCGGTCAGGGAACGGTTACGTATCACCGACGCCAGGTGCGCCCGCAGGGACGCCCCGGTCTTCCCGCCGATCTCGTCGGCGCGGTCGACCAGTTCCGCCAGGGAACCGAACTGCTGGATCCACTTGGTGGCGGTCTTCTCCCCCACGCCGGGCACCGAGGGCAGGTTGTCGGACGGGTCGCCGCGCAGCGCCGCGAAATCCGGGTACTGCGTCGGGGACAGGCCGTACTTCGCTTCCACCTCGGCCGGGGTGAAGCGGGTCATGTCCGAAATGCCCTTGCGGGTCATCAGGACCGTGACCTGGTCGTTGACGAGCTGAAGCGCATCCCGGTCGCCGGTGACGACGAGCACCTGCATGCCGGCCGCGCTCCCGGCCGTGGCGAGGGTGGCGATCACGTCGTCGGCCTCGAAACCGGCGGCGCTGACCCCCACCACCGCGAGCGCCTCGCACACCTGGTGGATGAGACTGACCTGCCCGACGAAATCGGACGGCGTCTCGGCCCGGCCGGCCTTGTACTCGGCGTACTGGGTGTGCCGGAACGTGGGCGTCGGCAGATCCCACGCGACGGCGACGTGCGTGGGCCGCTCGTCACGCAGGACGTTGATCAGCATCGAGGTGAACCCGTAGACGGCGTTCGTCGGCTGGCCCGTCGTGGTGGAGAAGTTCTCCACCGGGAGCGCGTAGAAGGCCCGGTAGGCCAGCGAGTGCCCATCCAGCAACAGCAGACGCGGGGCGGCGGCGTCAGTGGCGGTGGCACCGGCGGACGCGGCGGTGCGGGCGCGGCTGGCGGACCGAGCGGCGCTCGCCCGGCCGGAGGACGATGTCGACGAGGTCACGGGCACGCGGCGAGTCTAGGCGGTGGGTCCGACAGTTCGGGACACCGGCGGAGCGGGCGTCCGACGGGCACCGTGTGGACACGAACCCGACAGTGGCGGGCAGCGGCCATGATTAGGCTCGGCGAGATGACGACGACGGACGCGGATCCTCCGAGCTCGGCTGGTACCCCCGGGCAGGGACCCACACCTGGCGGTGATCCCGGCGCCCCCGAGACGCCCGCAACCCCCGGAACGCCTGAAACCCCCGAGGCGGAGCTGGTCGCCTACCTCAACGGGGTCCGCGGCGAACTCGAACGGCACATGGGCATCGTGTTGACGGAGGCGGCGGCCGAGCGTGTGGTCGCGACGATGCCGGTCGAGGGCAACCGGCAGCCGTACGGGCTGCTGCACGGCGGTGCGTCGGTGGCACTGGCCGAGACGGTGGGGTCGATCGGCGCGACCCTTGGCGCCCCCGCGGGCTCGCTCGCCGTGGGTATCGAGATCAACGCGACCCATCACCGGTCCGCCACCGCAGGGACGATCACCGCCGTCGCCACCCGTCTGCACGGCGGGCGCACACTGGCCACCTACGACATCCGGATCACCGACGAGACCGGACGCGCGGTGTGCACCTGCCGACTCACCTGCATGATCCGTCCCGGCTCGCGGTAGCCGGTGGTAATCCGAACGGACACACCAGGCGGAGACCGGTACATTGACCGGATGCGGCGAGGGGCCTAGCCTCATCGCCCGTGGCACCCGGGTCCTGCGAGTAGACAACGTGCGGACGCGGGGAAGGTCCGGACGGCACCAAAGCCGGTCCCGGGTGCCGCATCCAGAGCCCCCCGCGCGGCGACCCGCGGGGGCGTCCACAGCGCCGTGGGTCATGGCTTCGCCAGGGTGTCGACGGGGCCGAGCACCGTCCGTCGGCCGTCACGGATCCGGTAGACGTACACGGTCGAGCCGTCCACGTTGCCGTCCTTGCGGAAGGTGATCTGCTTGGTGACACCGGGGATGTTCACCGAGCCGAAGGCGGCCACCAGCGCCGAGCGGTTCGCCGCGTCCCCGAGGCGGCGCACCGTGTCGATGATGGCGTTGGTGGCGTCGTAGGCCTCGCCGGAGTAGGTCCCCGGGCGGATGCCGCTGTTGACCGAACGGAACTTCCCGACGAACCCGGCGGCGGCCGGGTCGCTGTTCGGATCCCCACAGGCGCAGGTCAGCAGGACGCCCTCGGCGTTACCGGTGCCGGCCTGGCGGATCAGCTGGTCGTCGTTCGACCCGTCCCCGGAGACGATCCTTCCGGTGAAGCCCTTGCCCCGCAGGGCCCGCACCAGCAGCGCCAGCTCGGAGTAGTACCCCGAGTAGTAGAGGACGTCCGGGTCCGCGGCGATGATTTTCGAGGCCTCCGAGCCGTAGTCCTTCGTCGGGTTGATCCCGTCGTGGGTGACGTTGAGGCCGTGCGCGCTCAGTGACCGTTCCAGCGCGCCGGACAGGCCGATGCCGTATTCGCTGCGATCGTCCAGGGAGAAGACCGTACGGGCCTTCAGCACCTTGGACAGGTACTCCGCGGCGGCGGCGCCCTGCACGGTGTCGGGGGCGATCACCCGGAAGAAGGTGGTGAAACCGAGATCGGTCAGGCCTGGTGCCGTGGCCGACGGGCTGACCGAGAGCAGCCCGGCCGCGCTGTACAGCGGCTCGCTCGCCTTCGTCGGCCCGGAGAACACCGGTCCCACGACCGCGAGGATGTTCGGGTTGTCGACGAGCTTCTGCGCCGCGGTCGCCCCCTGGTCCGCGAGGCCCTGGTCGTCGGAGGCGACGATCCGCAGCCGGAACGGCAGGTCGGGACGCTGGTTGGCGAGGTCGACGGCGGTGAGCATCCCCCCGTAGGCGTTCAGCCCGAGCTGCTGGTTGTCTCCGGACAGCGGCCCCTGGAAACCGAGCAGGTACTCCTTCTTGCCCTGCTCGCCGTCCGATCCACCACAGCCGGCGAGGATGGCTCCGGCCACCATCGTGGCCGCGATCGCGAGTGCTCCCACACGCCGTCCTGCCACCCTCATGCCACGCCCTCCGTAGCTTCGCCGCCATCATCGATGACTACAGGTATCCGACAGATAACCTGTTGTGACGAAACCTAGCCGAGCGAGCACATCCCATGGACACTTTAGGTAAGCGTGTCGTCACCATTCGTAGCTTTACCGGGATGGCGGAGGCTCGGTGCCGCCCAGCGGACGGGTGGTGTCAGCGGGTCTGGGTGCTCAGGGCGACGAACCGTCCGGCGAGAACGGTGTAGAGCGCGACCGACGGGGAGCGGGTGTCGCCGTAACGGTCGAAGCCGACCGTCCCGCTGACACCGACGAAGGAGCCGCGTCCGATCGCGGCGACGAGATCGCGCCGGACGGTGGCGTCCACGCCGGGACGCCCGGGCAGCACGGTCGCGGCGGCCCGGATGATCGCCCGGGCGGCGTCGTAGGCGTAGGCGGCGACGGCCGGGAGCGCCTCGGCCCGACGCTGGGCGAGCTTCACGGCCGCATCGTGGTCGGCCTGCTCATCGGCGCTGCGACTGGGCGCCGCGGCCGGTGTCGCGGTGTCGGCCTCGGCCGGGTCCGCCGCCGGTGTCGCGGACGCGGCCGCCGAGGCGGTGCCGCTCGTGCGCGACGCGCGGGTCTCGTCGGCCTGCCCCGGGCCGGGCACCCCACCGAAGCGCTGCGCGTAGGCGGCGACGAACGCCCCGGCCGCCGGCAGCCGGGTCGGCGCGGTCAGCAGGCTGGTGATCAGGTCCCCGTCGGCCGCGCTCTTCGCCTCGTCCAGGTAGCGCGGGCGCAGCAACGCGTCCGAACCCAGCACCTGGACGGACAGCCCTCCCTCGGCGAGGCGGGCGCGCAGCTTGCCGGCGAACGACGCGTCCGCGTCCAGGTAGATCAGATCGGGCGCCTCCCGCTCGAGGGACGCCGCCACCTCGTCGACCGGCGGGTCGTCGCCGTCACCGGAACGCACCGGGTACGTCGACGTCACCGAGGCGCCCAGCGCGGTGGCCCGAGCCGTGAACCGATCGGCGAGTGTCGTGCCGTAGCGGGGTTCGCCGTCGACGACCGCGATGTGGCGACGACCGAGTGTGCGCACGGCGTACTCGGCCGCCACCTGCGCCTGCAGGTCGTCCGTGCCGGTCAGGCGGAAGTAGCTCGGGTAGGGCCGGGTCCGCGGCCCGCCGCCCCCGCCCGGGGGGGCCGGGGGGGGGGTGGCAGGCGCGGCGCCCCGCCCCCCCGCCCCGGCGCGCGGCCGCCCCCCCCCCCCCGCGCCCCCGGGACAG
>NZ_JALKFW010000206.1:0-133233 GCF_023243055.1 Frankia sp. AgPm24
CCAGAGCCATGAAAAAGGGGGCAGTACATATTGGCACTGACAATCGGCACGCTGTTGAGTTCTCAAGGAGCAGGCGCAACCAGAACTTTTGTTTTTTGTTCCGTTCTGGTGCTTCTTTAACTTACCGGGCTGTTCGTTCGGTGTCAAATCGCGGTTTTCGCTGCGATTGTGGCCCCGGTTGAACAGGTTCCTGCCGAGCTGTGCAAGTTCAAGTGCCTCGGGGCTTTCGTTTTTCCTTGCCCCGGTGCTTCTTTAACTTACCGGCCTGTTCGTTCGGTGTCAAATCGCGGTTTTCGCTGCGATTGTGGCCCCGGTTGAACAGGTTCCTGCCAGGAAGTACACACTCTGAAAGCTTTTCGAGAAGCTGTCGAGTGGTGCTTACCTTACGAGCTTTGGCGGGATTGTGTCAAACCGCTCCGGTCTATGCGGGTTTACCACCCGGCTAACCGGCGACTGCCACTTCCTCAACCATATCGCACCGTCCGCGGCCCGTTTCCTCGGGGGGTCTGTGCCCCCTCGGAGGAGATCTGGTCCTGCGCGACATCGAGCTCGTTGTGAAGCTCGGTGGGCGACGAAGGAGAACTCTACACGACGAAAGCCAGTGCGCACGGCTGCGCAGGCATAACTTTCTGGCACTGCCCGTGGACAGTGCGCTATCTGCCTCAACGTACGAGGCGTCCAGACGATTCCCGTCTGTCCGGATCGACCGCGGTCCCGCAGGTCAGAGCCGCTCTGTAGCTCACCTACCCGCTGGAACGCCGACCCAAACCGCCCTGGCGACCCGGATCCCGCGGCGTCGAGACCTCGCCGGTCGCCTGGCTTCGACAGCCACTGCGGCGGGCTGGGGGCCGGCTGCCCGGCGCAGGCGTGGTGCGCCGGGCTCCGCTGACGGGGCTGCGGTCACGCCGGCGGCGGCGTGGGTGCGCAGCGCGGCACCTGGGGTGAGCCGCTGCCGCCTGGTCGATCCCTGCCCGGTCTCCCCCGCTCCCGCACGGACGCACGGACGCACGGACGCACGGGACTGTCGGACTGTGCTGGGATGCTGCGCAGCGGCGGTGGCGAAGGGGGCACATGGTTCAGCTCGGTGAGGTGGCCTGGCCGGATCTTCGCGGTGGACGTCCGCTGCTGGTCCTGCCGGTCGGCAGCCTCGAGCAGCACGGTCCGCACCTTCCTCTGGACACGGACACCCGGATCGCGGTCGCGGTCGCGGTCGGCCTGGCCGACCGTCTGCGCCCGTTGCTGGTCGCGCCGGCGCTCGCGTTCGGAGCCAGTGGCGAGCACGCCGGTTTCCCCGGCACCCTGTCGCTGGGGACGCAGGCCCTCGCCCACGCGGTGGTCGAGATCGTCCGCTCCGCGGATGATCTGGCGGCCGGCGTGGTCCTGGTGAACGGGCACGGCGGCAACCTGGTGGGACTGCGCCAGGCCGTGGCGACGCTCGGCGCTGAGGGCCGGCGGGTACTGCTGTGGGCACCGACGGCCGCGCTCGCCCGGGTCGCCGGTGTGCCTGACACCGCCGCGGGCGGGGTGGGCGACCTGCACGCCGGGCGCAGTGAGACCTCGCTGCTGCTGCACCTGGCGCCCGAGCTCGTCCGGCTCGACCAGGCCTGCGCGGGTCCCACCCCGCCCCTGAGCGAGCTCATCGCCCGCGGCGTCGCACCACTGAGCCCGTCCGGTGTCCTCGGTGATCCGGCCGGGGCGTCGGCGCTGGAGGGCTCCCGGCTGCTGGGCGCCTATATCGACCATGCGACCGATCTCCTGCTGGCCTGGGCCGAACGTCGCGGTATCGCGGCGCCCCGGCGAAGCCCACCGGCCACGTCGACCTGACGTCCGGCCGGGCGGCCCTGGGGGTGTTCGTCCGTGGCGGCTGGCTCAGGCGTGCGCTGGCGGCTGGTCGGGCCAGCCGCCGTACTGCTCAGGGGCGAGGACGAAGGCGGCGGCGCCCCACAGGGCGACGCGGTCCGGGTCGGCGCTGCGCAGGATGCGTAGCCGCCGGGAGAAGGCCAGGCCGGCATGGCGGTCGAAACCAGCCCGCATCGCATCCCAGAAGATCGGGCCGGACTGGGCGAACCCGCCGGCCACCACCGCGGCGTCGAGGTCCAGCAGGTTCGCCGCGGACGCGAGCCCAGTACCGACCGCGGCCCCCGAACGGACAAGTTCCCGTCGGGCGATCCGGTCGCCGGCGGCCGCCGAGGTGGCCAGGGTCCGTCCGTCGGCGGGCTGCCCGGCCGGGGGAACCCAGCCGGCGGCCTGCGCCCGGCGCACCGTGTGCGGGCCGGCGGCCATGACCTCCAGGCACCCTCTGCTGCCGCAGGGGCACGGCGGTCCGTCGGCCGCGACAGTGACATGACCGATGTGCCCGGCGTTGCCCCATCCACCGTGGAGCAGCTGGCCGGCGAGGACCAGGCCACCGCCGACGCCGGTGGACACCGTGACGGCCAGCAGGTTGCGCACCCCGCGCCCGACGCCGGCCCAGTGCTCGCCGGCGGCCAGCGCGATCCCGTCGTTGTGGACGTACACCGGCGCACCGGCCACGAGGTCGCGCAGCCGTTCCCGCAGCGGGAACTCACGCCAGGCCGGGATGTTCAGCGGCGAGACGGCCCCCTCGGGCCAGCGCATCGGCCCGGCACAGCCGCAGCCGACACCGACCAGGTCGCACGGGTCGACTCCGGCGGTGGCCAGGCTCTCGGCCACACAGTCGCGCACCGCACCGAACACCTCCTCGGCGCCGGTCGGGTCGACGGCCGCCGGGACCGGCCGGCGGGCCGCACCGCGCAGGGTGCCGCCGGCATCCACCACCGCTGTCGCGATCTTCGTGCCGCCGATGTCGACGGCCAGGGCCTGGGAGCGCACAACCCCGACCTCATCATCCGCGGGCCGGGTCTGGCCACTGTGTCCCGTCCGCGTCGGGTCTCGCGGCGCAGGCCAGGCGGTCCTGCGAGAGCGGGGTCTCCCCGGGTGGGGGCACCAGAGGACAGCGCGGGCGGCAGAAACAGCGACGGCCGGGCAGGCGAGGGATCAGACCAGATCAGCCGGCCTTGCGCTGCTCGATCTCCGAGGTCAGCTGGGGCACGACGTTGAACAGGTCGCCGACCAGGCCGTAGTCGGCGAACTCGAAGATCGGCGCCTCGGGGTCCTTGTTGACGGCGACGATCGTCTTCGAGGTCTGCATACCGGCCCGGTGCTGGATCGCACCGGAGATGCCGACCGCGATGTAGAGCTGCGGCGAGACGGTCTTGCCGGTCTGACCGACCTGGTTCTGGTGCGGGTACCAGCCGGCGTCGGTGGCGGCACGGGACGCGCCGACCGCGGCACCGAGGGTGTCGGCGAGCTTCTCCACGAGGGCGAAGTGCTCGGCGGCACCGAGACCACGGCCACCGGAGACGACGACCTGGGCCTCGGTGAGGTCCGGCCGACCCGACTTGGCCTCGACGACCCGGTCGACGATCTTCGCGCCCCTGGCGGCGTCGGAGATCACGACATCCACGATCTGCTCCGTGGGGGTGCCGGGAGCGGCCTCGGGAGCCGTGGCGTTCGGCCGCACGACGACAACCGGCACACCCTTGGTGACCTTGGAGGTCACGATCGTCGAACCACCGAAGATGCCCTGGGTGGCGACGAGCTCCGGGGTGAGGGCGGTGGCGTCCCAGATCAGACCGGAGTCGATCTTGGCGGCGATCCGGGCGGCGACCTCGCGGGAGTCCGCGGTCGCGGCCACCAGGACCGCGGCGGGCGAGGCGGTACCGACGAGGCCGGCGACGATCTCGGCCGCCGGAGCCCCGACGTAACCGGCGATGTCGTCGGACTCCGCGACATAGACCTTGGCGGCGCCGAACTGGGCGAGGTAGTCCTTCGCCTTGGCGTAGGTGCCGGGGGCGCCGAGGAAGACCGCGGCCGGCTCACCGAACGAGCGGGCCAGGGTCAGCAGCTCGGCGGTGACCTTCTTCGGCTCTCCGTCGGCGTGCTCGACGAGTACGAGTACTTCAGCCATCGAACAAACCTCTCAGATGAGCTTCTGCACGGCGAGGAACTCGGCGACCTTGGTTCCGCCGTCTCCCTCGTCCTTGACGATCGTGCCGCTGGAGCGCGGCGGGGCGGGCTCGGAGGTGACCACCGCGGAGGCGGCGCCAGCGAGCCCCACGGCGGCGGCGTCGAGGCCGGCGTCCGCGGCGGACAGGGTCGTCAGCGGCTTCTTCTTGGCCGCCATGATCCCCTTGAAGGAGGGGTACCGCGGCTGGTTGATCTTCTCGACCACGCCGACGACCGCGGGCAGGCTCGCCTCGACCAGCGCGTAGCCGTTGTCGGCGAGACGCTCGATCTGGACGGTGCTCGAAGCCGGGTCCACCGTCACCTTGCGGGCCTGGGTCAGCTGCGGCAGACCGAGCCGCTCCGCCAGCAGGGCACCGATGACGCCGCCACGGGCGTCGGAGGCCTCCGACGACGTGATGACGATGTCGGGAGACAGAGTCGAGATCACCTTGGCGAGCGCCGCGGAGGTGGCCAGCGCGTCCGACCCGTGCAGGGCGTCGTCGGACAGGTGCACGGCCTTGTCCGCACCCATCGACAGCGCCTTGCGGATCGTCTCGACCGCCTTGGCCGGCCCCATCGTGACGACGGTGACCTCACCGCCGTGCGCTTCCTTGATCTTCAGGGCCTCTTCGACCCCGTACTCGTCCATCTCGTTCATGACGTTGTCGACGCTCTGGCGGTCAACCGTCTTGTCCGCCGCGTCGAGCTTCTTCTCCGCCCAGGTATCGGGAACCTGCTTGACGGTAACGACGATGTTCACGCCTTGGGGCCTCCGTAGCCAACTTCCGATGTCACTGCTCTTGACATCGTCGCATCTGGGGCGCTCCCGCGCTCGATGATCGTAAGCGTGACGCGGGCCGCACCAGGCCTCTGACCTGGACAGCCGACGACGTACCGATCACGGCTACACGCCGTCGTCGACGTTAGTCCGTACGCCTCTCCGGGGCCATCCCCAGTGACGGGGCTATCACGACACCAGGCCGTCGACCACCGAGCGTGACCAGCCCTCGCATCTCAAGCTATGGGAACCCATCGGACCCACCACATCCAGTGGCCCGCGTCCGGGCGATGTCCGGTACTGGCCCCCAGTCGTCTCCCGCCCTCGGATGGCCGCCCGTCGAGCGGCCATCTGGCCCATCTGCGGCCACTGGCGGGCGCTCGACCTGCATTTTCCCTGCACGGTCACGGCGGAACAAATACGGATCATGTCGAGTTGGCCAGAGGCTTCCGCCCCTGAACAGGCGTGCAATTCGGCCATCTTGTGCACGCCCCCTTCCCCCAAAAGTGAATGATCGACTACTTTCTGCCTCACGCGGTGCGCACAGCGCGACCGACTCGCACGACGGTCACCCACCACATCGACGGGGGAACTATGCCAAACAAACCTTCAGACGATTCCGTGGACACCTCG
Organism: Frankia sp. AgPm24; assembly: GCF_023243055.1. Lineage (NCBI taxonomy): Bacteria > Bacillati > Actinomycetota > Actinomycetes > Frankiales > Frankiaceae > Frankia > Frankia sp. AgPm24. Next base: position 5,438 of record NZ_JALKFW010000206.1, read on the forward strand.
GCCTTCGCTCGGCTGCTGCGTGAGGCCGAGGTGTCCGACACCAGGTTCGCCGCCCAGGTCAACATCCGGGCCCGCCAGCAGCGCCAGATCGACCTGGGGCTGGCCCGCACGACGATCGGTCACTGGCGGCGCGGCATGCGCCCCCGGGATCCCATGGTCGCCGAGCTCGCGGCGGCCGAACTCTCGGCCGGACTGGGTTACCCCGTCCTGCCCAGCGACCTTGGCTGGCGTGGCGAGTCCTACCGCCACGACGAGCTGGGGCTGACCGGCGCGGGGGCTCCGGTGGAGACCCTGCGCACGCTCGCCGGACTCTCGGGACGTGACATGCACCGACGTGACCTTCTGCAGGAAAGCACGGCCTTCATCGCCACCGCCTTCGCCGACCCCGTCCTGTCCAGCCTCACCGGTGTGATCGACCGCGTCACCGGCGCGCACGAGCCGGTGGCGGGCAGCGGCGCGCTCATCCGCGACGTGACCGAGACCTTCCGCCGGCTCGACGCCAAGTTCGGCGGCGGCGAGATCCGCCCCCAGGTCGTCAGTTTTCTGCACGACCAGACCCGGGCCGCCCGGGACCGGCGGCCCGACCGCGATCTGTTCAGCGCGCTGGCCGAACTCACCCAGTTCAGCGGCTGGCTCGCCCAGGACAGCAGACGTCACGGCCTGGCGCAGCGTTACTACATCCAGGCCCTGAGCCTCGCCGAGCACGCCGACGACACGATGCTCGCCGGACGGGTGCTCTCCGGTATGAGCGACCAGGCCGCCCAGCTGGGACATCTACGCCAGAGTCTGGCGCTGGCCCGAGCCGCGATGAACCGCTCGGCTGACGACTCGACGTGGGCGGTGAAGGCGATGCTGTTCGACAAGCAGGCCTGGGCCCTGGCCCGCAACAAGGACGAGTACGGCTGCCGGGCGGCGCTGGACAAACTGGACGACGCGATCTCCCGCGTCGGTGACGACGACGCGGAGTCCCCGTCCTGGGCCGGGCACTACAACCTCGGCGACGTCGCCGAATGCCGGGGGCACTGCCTGCGGCTGCTCGAGCGCCCCGAGGAGGCCGAGCGGCAGCTGGTCGGCGCACGGGCGCTGCAGGGGGCCGCCCGGGCCCGTACCCGCAGCTACGCCGAGGCCGATCTGGCCCTGGCCTACCTGCAACGACGTTCACCCGAACTCGAGGGTGCGCTCGAGGCCAGCGACCGGGCGCTCGACGTCGCCGGTCAGGTCACCTCGCTGCGGATCGTCACCAAACTCACCGAACTCGACGACGCGCTCAGCGTGCACCCCACCGTCGCCGTGCGCGAATGGCGCGCACGGGCCCGTCCGCTGCTGTCCGCCGCCCGCCCGGCCGGCGGTCCCGCCGCCGCCTGAGACGTCCAGCGCCGCCGCTCGCTGGTCGCCGCGTGCCCGGCCGCTGGACGGGGAGCCCTGGACGGGGCACCCTGCGCGCGGCCGGGCGAGCGGGGCGGGCACTCTAGGAATCGTGAGCTCCACGCAGGAATCCGGGCAGACCACGCCGGACCCACCGTCCCCCACTCCGCCCTCGACGTCGTCGCCCGGCGACATTCCGGTCGCCGCCGCGGAACCCACCACACCGACGCTGCCCAGCATCCCGACGGTGATCACCATCGTGGCGTGGGTGGTGACGGGCGGCCTGGCGCTGCTCGCGCTCGGTCGTCTGGTCCACCTCGACGACGCGATCGACTGGCCCTACACCGTCGTCAACGCGCTGACACCGCTGCTGTACCTGCCGGCCTACGCCGCCGTCGCGGTGGCCTTCGCCCGGCGGCGCAACCTGCTGCTGATCGTCTCGGTGGCGCTGATCGCCGTCCACGCGTTCTGGACGGTTCCCGAGCTCCTGCCCGGACACGCCGAGAACGCCGCGTCCGGCTCGGCCCGGATCAGGGTGATGTCGGCGAACCTGCGCTACGACAACGCCCACGCCGACCGGCTGGGCGCGCAGATCCAGAGCGCCAACCCGGACGTGCTGGTCCTGCTCGAACTGACACCGCTGACGTTGGCGAAGGTGGCCTCGACCGGAGCGCTGCGTCCCTACGCCTACCACGAGGTGCGGGCGACGAAGGGCGCGTTCGGGGCGGGGATCTACTCCCGGTTCCCGCTGCGCGACGCCGCGGCACCGACGGTCGGTGACGGGATGTCGCTGCGCGCCACCGTCCAGGTCGACGAGAACCGGCGTTTCGTGATGTACGCCGTGCACACCATCTCGCCGACCTCCAGCACCTACACCACCCGCTGGCGGACGCAGCTGACCGAACTACGCCACGAGGCGCGCACCGCCACCCTCCCGGTGATCATGGCCGGGGACTTCAACGCCACCCGCGACCACCGCCCGTTCCGCCAGCTCGTGGACGCCGGTGTCCGCGACGCGCACGACGTGGTCGGCGGCGGCTGGGAACCGACGTGGAGCGCCACGGCCGTGATCGTCCCACCGGTCCTGCGCATCGACCACGTGCTGGCCTCCCCGGCCTTCGCGGTGACCGGTTTCAGCGTCGGACGCGAAGACGGCAGCGACCACCTGCCCATCCTCGCCGATCTGGCCATGCGCTAGCTCGGACGCCGGTCAGCGGCCGGTGAAGACGGCCTTGCCGGGGCCGTCCGAGACGAAGGAGGTCAGGCCGACCCGTCGGTCCTCGGTGGCCCACAGGCCGGCGAACAGCGCCGCCTCCAACCGCAGCGCCTCCGACAGGGCGAGCTCCGCCCCGTCGTCGATCGCCTGCTTGGCCGCGGCCAGCGCCTGCGCCGGACCGGCCACGTACCGTCCGGCGATCTCCCGCGCCCGCAGCAGGACCTCCGCGGCCGGCACGACGACGTCGGCGATGCCGATCCGCTCGGCCTCCGCCGCCCGCACCTGACGGCCGCTGAAGACCAGGTCCTTGGCCCGCGACGGTCCGATCAGCCGCGGCAGCCGCTGCGTGCCACCGGCCCCCGGGATGACACCCAGCGTGATCTCGGGCACGCCGACCTTGGCGTTGTCCGCCAGGACCCGTACGTCCGCGCACAGCGCGAGCTCGAGTCCACCGCCGAGTGCGAAGCCGGTGACCGCGGCGACCACCGGCTTCGGGATCCGCGCGACCAGCTCGAACGTCGAGGACAGGTCGCGCACCCAGGCGGTCACCTCGGCGAAGTCCATCGACGCCATCTGCTTGATGTCCGCGCCGGCCGCGAAGACCTTCTCCCCGCCGTAGAGCACGACCGCCCGGACCCCCGGATCCCGGGTGGCCTCGAGCGCGGCCGTCCGCAGCTGGCCGGCGACCGTCGCGTCCAACGCGTTCATCGGCGGTCGATCAAGCCGGATGGTCCCGATCCCGCCGTCGACCTCGAGCCGCACGACGCTCATCTACCTGGTCCTCCCACCGTCGGAAACCTCCCCCACCCCCGATCGCGGAGGCAGGCAGTGCTGTGCGTCCGGCCCCCGGGACGACGTCCCGTCCGAGCCGAACACGCGCCGTGGCCGGTCCATCCGTCCAGCCCGTCGCAGGCCACGATAGGGCGATCAGCGCCGATCTTCATCGCTCACGAACCGTCACGACAGTTCGAACATCGACATCGACGTCGACGTCGGTGTTCGAGCGACGCCGTGGCGGACGGTGGGCTAGCGTCAACCGAATGTCTGATGTCGGCGCAGCTGAGCGGGTTCGTGAGCTGGGTCAGGTAAGCCGGGCCGACCGGAGCGCGGCGGCGCCGCTCGGGGTGACGTTCGACGGCGCCGGGGTGAACATCGCGGTCGTCGCACCGGGGGCGGACGCGGTCGAGTTCTGTCTGTTCGACACGGCGGGCGCCGAGACCCGGCACCGTCTGCCCGAGCGCGACGGCGGGGTGTGGCACGGCTACCTGCCGGGGGTACGTCCGGGCACGCGGTACGGGCTGCGGGCCCACGGGCCCTACGACCCGGATCGCGGGCAGCGGTACAACCCGGCGAAACTGCTGGTGGATCCGTACGCGCGGCAGGTGACCGGCGCTCTGCGGGCCGACCCGGCGATCTACGGCTTCGGTGGTGGCGATCCGTACGGACGTGACCCGGACTCCCGCGACTCCGCCCCCTACGTCCCCCGCTGCGTGGTCACCGATCCGCACGGCGACGCCAGCGACACCGGCCACTCCGGCGACGCCGGCGACGCCGGACGTCCCGGGGACGGTGCGCGGGAGCGGGGTCAGGATGGTGGGTACGGGCATCCGGCGCGGAACCGGCCGGCGACACCGTGGTCGCGCACGGTGGTGTACGAGGCGCACGTCCGCGGGCTGACCCGTCGGCATCCGGGGATACCCCGGGAGCTGCGGGGCACCTACGCGGGGCTCGCGCATCCGGTGGTGGTGGAGCATCTGGTCCGGCTGGGGGTCACCGCGCTCGAGCTGCTGCCGGTGCACGCGTCGGTCTCCGAACCGGTCCTGCTCGAGGCATCAAAGATCAACTACTGGGGTTACAACACGCTGGCGTTCTTCGCACCGCACGCGGCCTACGCGGCCAGCGACGATCCGGTGGGCGAGTTCCGGACGATGGTGGCCACCCTGCACGCCGCCGGGATCGAGGTGCTGCTCGACGTCGTGTACAACCACAGCGCCGAGGGCAGCGAGCGGGGTCCCACGCTGTCGCTGCGCGGCCTGGACAACACGACCTACTACCGGGTCGAGCCCACCGATCCGCGGCGCTACCGGGATGTCAGCGGCTGCGGCAACACGCTCAACGTGACGAACCCGCACGTGGTGAAGCTGATCTGCGACTCGCTGCGGTACTGGGTCAGCGAGATGGGTGTGGACGGGTTCCGTTTCGACCTCGCCAGCGCCCTGGCCCGCAACCCCGACGGCTTCGACCCGGCGTCACCGCTGCTGACCGCGATCCACGCCGACCCGCTGCTGTCCGGGGTGAAACTGATCGCCGAGCCCTGGGACGTCGGCTCGGACGGCTACCAGGTGGGCGCGTTTCCCGCGCCGTGGGCCGAATGGAACGGCCGTTTTCGCGACACGGTGCGCGACGCCTGGAACGGACGCACCAGTGCCGTCGCCGACCTCGGCTATCGGCTCACCGGCTCGTCCGACCTGTTCGAACATGGTGGACGTCGGCCGTGGGCGTCGGTCAACTTCGTCACCTCGCATGACGGCTTTCCCCTGGCCGACCTCGTCTCGTACGCGACGAAGCACAACGAGGCCAACGGGGAGGGCAACCGGGACGGGGAATCCGACAACCGGTCAGCGAACTACGGCGTCGAAGGGCCCACGGACGATCCGGGCACCCTCGCTCTGCGGCGCCGGGTCCGCCGTGGACTGCTGACCACGTTGCTGTTGTCCGCCGGGGTACCGATGCTGCTCGCCGGGGACGAACTCGGCCGCACCCAGGGCGGCAACAACAACGGCTACTGCCAGGACAACGAGACGTCCTGGCTCGCCTGGCCCGACAGCACCTCGAGTGACAGCACCTCGAGCGACAGCGCGCAGGCGGCCGGAAGCGGCGATCCGGCCGGCGACGATCCGATGCTCATGCGCCTGGTGTCGGGGCTGGTCGACCTGCGCGGTGAACTGCGTTCGCTGCACCGCGACCGGTTCTTCCACGGCGGCGAGTCCGATGCGCGGGAACTCGCCGACATCACCTGGCTACGGGCGGACGGGCAGGTCATGTCGCAGGCGGACTGGTGGGCGGCCAGGCTGCTCACCCTCATCGCCCATATCGCCGGCGACCCGGCCGGCGACGAGCGGTCGGGGCTGCTGTGCGTCCTGCATCCGCACGGGGAGGACACCGTCGTCACCCTGCCGGGCGCCCCCTGGGCGCAGCGGTTCGAACTCCTGCTGGACACCGCCGAAGAGGATCTCGGTGGTTTCGCGGCGCCGCGGCCGGCGGGCGGGCGGGCGCCGGCGGGCGGGCGGGCGCTGGCGGGCGGGGAACAGCTGGCCGTACGCGCCCGCAGCGTCGTGCTGCTGCGGGCGCATCGACCGGCGACGACGGATGCGCCCGAGCACCGGCCGACGGCGACGAACCCGGACTGGTGAACACCACCAGCCGCGCGGAGTCCGACGGCCGGCGGGGAAGCCGGCCACCGGATCCGAGGGTGGTTACGGGTTGGCGACCAGGCCCAGTTCGGCGACGCTGGCGGCCAACGGGTGCCGGGGCAGGACCCGCACGGTGTAGCCGAACGGGCCGGTGCGACCCAGCGGAATGACACCCTCGTAGCGCAGGGCGCCCTCGGCGTCCTCGACCCGCTGCAACGACAGCGTGGCGGGGACGAGGATGCGGTCGGCGAGGTCCACCCGGCCGTAGGAGGCGATCACGTCGACGTCGGTCGGGGCGAGCCCACCGAGGTCGACCGTCGCGCGGACCACCAGCGACTGGCCCACCTGGGGGGTGTCGCCAAGGCCGGCGGAGTCGACGTTGAGCACCCGCACACCCGACCAGGCGCCGCGCACCCTCGCCTTCCACGCCGCCAGGTCACGTGCGCCGACGAGGCCGTCGGCGGCGACGGCGCGGGCGGACGCCCCGGCCGGCACGTAGTACCGATCGACGTACTCCTGCACCATCCGGCTGGCCAGCACCTGCGGGCCGAGGGTGGACAGGGTGTGGCGGACCATCGACGTCCAGCGCCGCGGCGGCGAGGTGGGCGTCTCACGGTCGTAGAACCGGGTGGCGACGGTGTTCTCGATCAGGTCGTACAACGCGGCGGACTCGATGTCGTCACGACGGTCGGGGTCCTCGACGCCGTCCGCGGTGGGAATCGCCCAGCCGTTCTGGCCGTCGAACATCTCGTCCCACCAGCCGTCCCGGATGGACAGGTTCAGGCAGCCGTTGAGCGCCGCCTTCATCCCGGACGTGCCGCAGGCCTCCAGCGGACGCAGCGGGTTGTTCAGCCACACGTCCGAACCGGAGTAGAGGAACCGGGCCATGCCGATGTCGTAGTCGGGCAGGAAGACGATACGGGCACGGACGGTTGGGTCGTCCGCGAACTGCACGATCTGCTGGACGAGCTGCTTTCCACCGTCGTCGGCGGGATGCGCCTTGCCGGCGATCACCATCTGGATCGGGCGTTCGGGATGCAGCAGCAGACGGCGCAGCCGGTCCCGGTCGCGCAGCATCAGGGTGAGTCGCTTGTAGGACGGCACCCGGCGGGCGAAACCGATCGTCAGGATGTCCGGGTCGAACACCGACTCGATCCAGTCGAGTTCACCCGGTGCCGCCCCGCGCTCCAGCCAGGATGCCCGCAGCCGGCGGCGGACCTCGGCGACCAGGCGTTCCCGCAGCACCCGGCGGGCCGCCCAGACGACGTCGTCGTCCAGGGTGGCGAGGGCGTCGAAACCGGCGGTGTCGTCGCCGAGCAGACCCGCGCCGGACGCCCGCTCGGCGAGTTCGAGCACGGTGCGCGACACCCAGGTCGGGGCGTGCACACCGTTGGTGACCGAGCCGATCGGCACCTCGGCGGAGTCGAATCCGGGCCACAGGCCGGCGAACATCTCCCGGCTGACGATCCCGTGCAGCTTGCTGACACCGTTGGAACGCTGTGCCAGGCGCAGGCCCATGTGCGCCATGTTGAACACGTTCGGGTCGGGTTCGACACCGAGGTCGAGGATGCGCTCGACGTCCACCCCGGGCCAGGCGTTGTCCCCGCCGAAGTGGCGGGCGACCAGGTCGCGGGGGAACCGGTCGATGCCGGCGGGCACCGGGGTGTGCGTGGTGAACAGCGTGCCGGCGCGGGCGGCCTCGAGCGCCTCGTCGAAGCTCAGGCCGGTCTCGACCAGTTCGCGGATGCGTTCGAGCCCGAGGAAGCCGGCGTGCCCCTCGTTGGTGTGGTAGACCTCCGGTGCGGGCGTCCCGGTGACCGCCGCGTAGGCGCGCAGGGCCCGCACACCGCCGATGCCCAGCAGCATCTCCTGTAGCAGCCGATGGTCGGTGCCGCCGCCGTAGAGCCGGTCGGTGACGCCGCGTTCGGCCGGCTGGTTGTCCTCGACGTCCGAGTCGAGCAGCAGCAGCGGTACCCGGCCGACCTGCGCCTTCCAGATCTGCGCGTGCAGGGTGCGGCCCTCGGGCAGGCCGACGGCGACCTTGACCGGACGTCCGTCGGCGTCGGTGAGCTGGGTCAGCGGCAGACCGTGCGGGTCGATTCCCGGGTAGCGCTCCTGCTGCCAGCCGTCCCGCGACAGCGACTGGACGAAGTACCCCGCCCGGTACAGCAGGCCCACGCCGATGATCGGCACACCGAGGTCGCTGGCGGTCTTGAGGTGGTCGCCGGCCAGGATGCCCAGGCCGCCGGAGTACTGCGGCAGCACCTCGGTGATGCCGAACTCCGGGGAGAAGTACGCGATCGCCGACGGTGCGCTCGCCGCGTGCTGCCGCTGGTACCACAGGTCCGCACTCAGATATTCCTGGAGGTCGTCGGCGAGGTCGGTCAGCCGGCGGACGAACCGGCGGTCAGCCGCGAGCGCGACGAGCCGGTCGTGATCGACCTCGCCGAGCAGGCGAACCGGGTCACCCTTGGTAGCCCGCCACAGCTCCGGATCGACCGTCTCGAACAGGTCGAGTGTCTCGGGATGCCAGGACCAGCGAAGATTCAGGACTAGTTCCCCCAGCGGAGCAAGCTGCTCCGGGAGCTGCGCACGGACGGTGAACCGTCGGAGGGCTCTCACGAAGTGGTGAGCCTAGACAGTCCGGGTGACGTCAGCACACGCGGGTTCGACGTGCGGGTTACGTTCACCGAACAACTCACGTGGTGGCGTGCCGATCGGTCACGTTCCTGCGCGGTTCGCCCGGCCGGACGGCTCATCTGACCGTCCGGCCGGGCGCGCCGGGGCGGCTACTCCTCGTCGTCGTCGCGGGCGCCGCGGACCCGGTCGGCGATGACGGCCATGACGGCCGGGTCGCGCAGGGTCGTGACATCCCCGAGTTCGCGGCCGGCGGCGACATCGCGCAGCAGACGGCGCATGATCTTGCCGGAGCGGGTCTTGGGCAGGTCGTCGGCCCAGATGATCCGACGTGGCCGGGCCAGTTTGCCGATCCGCCGGGCGACATGGTCGCGCAGCTGCGCCTCGACCTCGGCGTCACCGATCCGCTCCCCGGCGAGCGTCACGAACGCGACGATCGCCTGCCCGGTCTGCTCGTCGGGTTCGGCGACGACGGCGGCCTCGGCCACCGCCTCGTGGGCGACGATCGCCGACTCGACCTCGGCGGTGGACAGCCGATGCCCCGACACGTTGATCACGTCGTCGATCCGGCCGATGATCCAGAAGTAGCCGTCGGCGTCCAGCCGGGCCGCGTCGCCGACCACGTACGTCGACGGACCGAACCGGGAGAAGTAGGTCTCGACGAACCGTTCGTCGTCCTTGTAGAGGGTGCGCAGCATCGACGGCCACGGTCTGGTGATCACCAGGATGCCGGTGCCCTCGGTGAGCGGCTTACCGTCCTCGGCGAACAGCGCCGGGCTGATGCCGGGCAGCGGACGGGTCGCCGACCCCGGCTTGGTCGCCGTGACGCCCGCCAGCGGTGAGATGAGCACCGAGCCGGTCTCGGTCTGCCACCAGGTGTCGACGATCGGGCAGCGGCCGCCGCCGATCACCAGGTGGTACCACAGCCAGGCCTTCGGGTTGATCGGCTCGCCGACCGTCCCCAGCACCCGCAGCGACGACAGGTCGTGGCGGCCGGGAAACTCCGGCCCCCATTTGATGCAGGTCCGGATCGCGGTCGGCGCCGTGTAGAACACGGTGACCCGGTACTCCTCGATGATCCGCCACCAGATATCCCGATCCGGATAGTCCGGGGCCCCCTCGTACATGACGGACGTCGCGCCGTTTGACAATGGTCCGTACACGATGTACGAATGGCCGGTGATCCAGCCGACGTCGGCGGAGCACCAGTACACGTCGGTGTCGGCGTCGATGTCGAACACCATGCGGTGGGTGTAGGTCGCGCCCAGCAGATAGCCGGCGGTGGTGTGCAGAATACCTTTCGGTTTCGCCGTGGAACCGGAGCTGTACAAGATGAACAACGGATGTTCGGCGGGCAGCGCCACCGCCGGGCAGTCCGGTTCCGCGGCGGCGAGCAGTTCGTCGTACCAGACGTCGCGCCCCGCCGTCATCGGCACCACACCGGGGTGTTCTCCCGGCCCGCGCACGACCACGATGTGCGCCAGCGCCGGCAGCTCGCCGAGTTCGGCGTCCACCGCCGCCTTCACCTCGGCTCGTTTCCCCTTGCGCCGCGCCCCATCGACCGTTACCAGCACCTTCGCCTCGGACACCGCCATCCGCTCCGCGACGGCGGACGGCGCGAACCCCCCGAACACCACGTTGTGCACCGCCCCGATGCGGGCGCAGGCCAACATCGCCACGGCCACCTCGGGAATCATCGGCAGGAAGATCCCGACGACGTCCCCGGCCTGGACACCCAGCTGACGCAGCCCGTTCGCGAACGCCTGCGTGTCGGCGAGCAGCCGCGCGTAGGTGACGTCGCGCCGTTCCCCCTCCTCCCCCCGCCAGTGGAACGCGACGCGTTCACCGCGACCGGCGGCGACATGCCGGTCGAGGCAGTTCACCGAAAGATTCAGCGTCCCGTCGGCGAACCAGGTGTAGAAGGGCGGATTACTGTCGTCGAGTACCTGGGTGAACGGGGTCTCCCAGGTGAGCAGGTCACGGGCGGCGTCGGCCCAGAACCCCTCGAGGTCGGCGTCCGCGGCGGCCTGGTCGGCCTCGATGTGACGGCGGCGGGTGAATCCGGCCGGTGGCTCGAACCGCTCCACCGCCAACATTGCCTCGAGTGTGCGCTCGAGTGAGACCTCGGTTCTGGCCTCGGGCGTGGCTTCCACGTCGGTCACGGTTCCTCCCACGTCGCTGTGTCCTGGGAACGGCTCTCCGGTATACCACGATTGTTCACCGTCAGGCCGGCACCACCGCCCCGCCATCGCAGCGGCCGTCGGCGCGGACCTGGGCCAGCAGGGCGCTCAGGAGCTGCTCACCGGCCCGTCCGCCGGCGTCCGCGGTGATCGTGACATGGGGGGCTGTCCAGGCGAGTTCGTGCAGTTCGCCGTGTGCCGGTCGGACGGCGGCGTCCGCGGCGAGCAGCATCGGGATGTCGAGCACGGAGTCACCGGCGGCCAGCTGGACCCGGGTGCCGGTGCGACGGCGCACCTCGTCCACCGCCCGTTGCTTGGTCAGGGCGGTGGGCACCAGGTAGACCTTGCGGCCCTGCTGGGACACCGACCAGCCGCCCGCCTCGACCTGGGCGGTCAGGGCGGCGAGATCGGGGATGTCGAGGCGGTCGTGGGCGACCACGTAGACGAACAGGTCGTCGGCGGCGCGCACCGTGCGGGCCCAGCCGGCGGCGAACCGCTCGGCGAGCGCGAGCATCGTGGCAGGTGGGGCGCAGTCGGTGAGGTCCGCGGCGACGGTGGCCGCCCAGGCGGGGTCCGGCTCGCCGTCGACCAGCAGGTGCCCGCCGTTGGCGGCGATCGCGTACCTCGGCCGGATGCCCAGGTCGACCCGGCGGTACTGGGCCAGCGTCCGGGTGGTGACGGGGACGACGACGGCGACGCGGTCCAGTTCGGCGAGCAGGTCCAGTTCCCGCGCGGTGGCGTAGGACTGCGGCGCGCCGTTGTACCGCTCCACCTCCCGCACCACCACCGCGGCACCCGCGGCACCCGCCGCACCCGCTGTCTCCGCGGGTGCGACCGGGATGGGCAGCAGCAGCGAACGGGCGGAGAAGATCAGCGTCTTGTCCAGGTCAAGGGCGGCCAGGTGGAGCGGCCCGGCGCCGGCGGTCGCCGAACCGGCGGTCACGGAACCGGGCAGGCACGACCCGGCGGCGACCGGTTCGACGGTGCTCACGTGGTCGGGGGACGCCAGCGGGCCCCGGGGGTGTGGAACGTGGGGGTGGCACCGAGTGGACGGACCAGGCCGACGCAGGAGAAGGGCAGGTCGGCCCGCTCCTCGACGGGGACCCCGCGGTCGGCGGCGAGGGCGAGCACATGGGCGAGTTCGTCGAGGCGGTCGGGGGCGACCAGGATGCGCCAGGGCACCCGGCGCAGCAGGACCCGGGTGGCCTCGCCGACACCGGGCTTGACCATGACCACGTCGGGGATGTCGTAGTCGGCGGCGATCCGTTCCACCGCCGCCCAGCCCTCCCAGGTCGGCGTGCGGTCGGCGGCCCACAGGGCCGGCCAGGTGGCATCGACCTCGTCCGCGACCGCGTCGAACTGCGCGGCGACCGTCTCGATGAAGTGGCGGGACAGGTCGTGCGGGGCGAGGTCACGGTAGAACTTGGCGCCGTGGAAGTCGTCCGGGCCGATGTGCTCGGCGTTCAGGACGGTGCGGCTGACCAGGCCGCTGACGGTCGAGTTCAGGCAGGCGCTGGGGATGAGGAAGTCGTCGCGGGTGCCATAGAGGGACACGCAGCGAGCCGGGTCGGCGAGCACGGCGAGGGTGTCGTCCAGGCCGAGACCTGCCAGCGCCTCGGTGAGCACCCGGGTCATCACGCCCTTGCCGGTCCAGCCGTCGACGAACTGGAGCGCGGCGCGGTCGAAGCGGTCGGTGAGGTGGCGCACGGCGTTCATGTCCACCCCCCGATCCTTGATCACCGAAATGGCGTGGTGGGGGACGTCCAGGCCGTGGCGGAAGCCGTACCAGCGACGCATCAGGATGCCGACCGGGGTGCCGGCCCGGGCGATCGACACCAGCACCGGCTCCGGCTTGGTCACCCGCACCAGTTCGGCGACCACACCGGTGGCCAGGGCCACCCGCCGGGCCGACCGTTCCAGTGCCTGGTGGTAGAGCCGCAGGTAGCTGTCGTCGGGCTGGTACTCGACCGGGAGATCCTCGGAGTAGTGCCGGCCGGCCTGCATCGCCTCCTCCCGGTCCTCGGTGGGCCGTTCGAGGTCGACGTCGCTGAGGTCGGTGAGCAGGAACGTGACGTCCGCCGGGTCGTAGGACCCCGACCCGATCGTGCGCACTGGCGTGGTCATGGAAGCGTTCTGTCCCCTCAGAGGGAGGCCACCATCGGCGCTGGTCGCGGCGGTGTCGGGACCGGTTGGACGGGCGGCGGCGGGGGGTGGCGGCGACGGTGCGGCCGGGCGGGGGGCCGGAGGCTGGGCGGCGATGGTGAGCACGGTGACGGGGGCGTGCGCGCGGAGCCGGGCGACGAGCCCGGACGGGTCGGCGACCGGGATCGGGGCGCTGGCGTCCACACCCGCGTCGACGATCACGACGATGTCGTCATAGCGGCCGGGACGCACGTTGTAGACGTGGCTGACCCGGCGCGGGTCGTCCGGTGCGGGGAAGGTGAGCGCGCTGCGGATCGCGCAGCCGTCGGCGTCCAGGGGATGCACCGGGGAGCGCGTCGTCGACTGGTAGCGGACGTCCCCCGCACCGCCACGCGCGAGCGCCCGCGCGATGCGCATCGGCACGTACATGAACTCCTCCGTGCCGAGCACCAGCGTGCGCCCGGACGGCACGGTCAGGGCGGCCCGCACGGTCGCGGCGAGGGGGTCGAGCAGCGCGTCGAGCCGGCGCCCGTCATGCGACGACCAGCCGAACCGCCCGCCATCGGGCAGATCCGCCGGCCACGACGCGCTCAGCCGGCGCACCGGCGAGGAGGAACCGAGAGCGAGCCCGGACTCGCGGCCGGACTCGGAGTCCGACTCGGGGGGGAGCGGGGCGAAGCGGGCGCGGATGCGGGCGGCCCGCTCGGCGATGTCCGGTGGCACGGCGACGGTGGCGGCGATCAGGGAGACGACGTCGATGCGGACCGCGAGTTCGGCGGCGAGCTCCGCGAACGCCACCTGCGCGAGCGCCGGACGGGCGTCGACCAGCGCCGCCACCACGTAGTGGCCGCGGGGCGCGTGGGCGTGCAGGCTGCGGATCGTGCCGAGCGCGGTCCGTCCGGTGGACAGTTCGTCGTCCACGAGCACGATCGGACGGGTGTCGTGCAGGATCGCCGGGTCCCGTGGGACCAGCCAGTGGAACGAGGCGTGGGAATGCGACTCGGTGAACTCCAGCACCGGCGGCACACCCGGGGTGTCCCGGCGGGTGGTGTGCAGGTAGTGGCTGCCCGGCAGGCCGTCGGCGACCACGTGGCCGAGCGCCGTCGCCGTCTCGCAGTAGCCGATGACCAACGGCCCGTCCTCGACGGCACCCTGGCCGACGGCACCCTGGCCGGCAGCAGCCGGGCCGAGGGCGGTGAGACCGGGGGCGGTGAGGCCGGGCAGGCGTCGGACCTGGGCGGCGAGACGGGCCCCGGCGGCCAGGGCCGTGGCCGGGTCGACCGGCAGGTGTTTGCCGAGCACCCGGCTGACCAGCAGGTGCGCCCGGCGGGGGTTGCGCCGAAGGGCGAGGCCGACGAGGGCGTCCAGACCGCCGCCGTCGATGTCGGCGGTCACCTCGGCGACCAGGCCGAGTTCCGACCACAGCCAGCCCGCGTCCGTCGCCGGACCCGCGGTGGTGGTCATCAGAGCACTCCAGCGTTCTCGGCGGCGACGTGGACGGCGGCCGGCTCGCGGCGGTCAGAGCCACCAGAGCCGACGGAGGCGACAGAGCCGACGGAGGCGATGCTCGCGGCGGCCGCGGCGGTCGCGGCGAGGACCTCGACGAAGGTGTCGCCCTCCCGCAGCACCCCGAACGCACGGGCCCGGCGCAGGACGGCCTCGGCCCAGGCCCGGTGCGGGCCGAGTTCGTTCATCTTGTTGGCGTAGGCGGAGCGGCGCACCCCACCGGCGTTCCCGGTCTGGGCGTTGCCGGTGAGGATGGTCTCGGCGTCGGCATACTCCTCCTGGCTGACCACGTGCAGGGCGTGCACGGCGGGGATGTGGCTGGGATGGATGACCGTCTTGCCGCACAGGCCGTTGGCCCGGTCGAGGACGACCTCGCGGATGAGCCGGTCCAGGTCGGAGGAGACCAGAGCGCTGCGCATCCGCACGGCCTGCTCGCCGTCGACGCCCTCGACCTGTTCGAACGGGGTGACCCGCAGGGAGCTGACGAACAGCCGCTCGGCGGCGGCGAAGTACTCCCACACCGGGCCGGTCACGATGTGGTCACCGCCGCGGGCGCAGATGTTCACGATGTCGGCGATGCAGTCGCGGACCACGGCGATGTCGTAGATCGTGAGGTCGCGGTCACGGCGCAGGCCGAACAGGCCGCACAGGTCGGTGGCGCCCAGGCGGATCGCCAGCACGTGGTCGGCGTGTTTGTCCACCAGCCGGCGCACGGCGCCAAGCGCCTCGACCCGGGTCTCCCGGTTGATCACCGGTGGGCTTTCCAGCACCGGCATCGCCCACAACGGCCGGCCGATCGTGTCGGCGGCTCGCAGCACCGCCTCGAGCGCCACCTCGCCGCCCTCCTCGGAGAACTTCGGCAGGACGAACCCGGCCAGGCAGGCCGCCCCGGCCGCCCCGAGCCGCCCGATCAGATCGGGGATCTGGCTCACGGCGCGGACCCGGACGAACAGCAGTGGCATGCCGGCGCCGGAGCGCGGCGGATCGTCGGCGAGGTCGCGCAGCGCCGCGACGACGTTCGTCTCGGCGGCGGCGACCTCGGTGTCCGCGATCGCGTCCTCCAGGCACAGCACCATGGACGTCACCCCGGCGGCGGTCTGGCGCCGCACGTCGTGGGCCAGCTGGAACCGGGTGCCGGGCGCGTAGAGGGTGGCGCCGAGCGCCGTGGCGAGCAGCCGGCGGTCGCCGTCGGCGGGGATCTCCTCCGGCGGCCGGTAGAACAAAGCCTCGACCACCGAGGGGTCGAGGAAGGCGAAGTGGCGCACGCGGCGATCTCCTCGTCTCCCGCGGCGACGTCGCCCGACCCTCGTCCTGACCTTCGTCCTGACTGTCGCCCGCGCGGCGCCCGGTGTCCCATCCCCGGACCCCGCCCCGAAAACGACAAGATCGTGAAACGTCGCGTTTGGGGTGACGCTACCCGTCCGGGTAGGCCCAGCGACAGACCATGACGACCCTCAACCAGATGACACTCTTCTGTCACTCGACGGTCATCATCGCGTCCACCCGGGGCCTGGCACGGAGAAGGACAGCAGGGGCCACGCCGCCCACATCGGGAGGCGTGGCCCCTGGGTGACCGGCCGCGCTTCGCCCGCGCGGGGCGCGGGACCGGCGGCCGGGATCAGCAGCTGCCGGGATCAGCCCGAGCCGCCACCGAACAGCGTCTTGTACTCGGCGGCGGACTTGGGGTTCTGACCCCCGTTCATGATTGTCGAGCAGACGTTGCCCGGGGCCGCGTCGGCGAAGTAGGCGTCGTAGCCCATCGTCGTCCCGGCCGACCTGAACGTGTCGTACATCTTCTTGATGTAGAACGGGTTGTCCCCGCCGCCGTCACCGGAGCAGGACGCCACGCCCCACTCGCCGACGCCGACCTTCTTCCCGTGCTGCTGGGCGAACCGGATCACGTAGCACAGGCCGTTGACGTCCTCGCACTGCTTGTTCCAGGTCGCGTCGTCCTTGGACGGCGGGAAGTGGTCGTAGGAGTCGATCCCGACGTAGTCGACGTACTCGTCGCCGGGGTAGGCGCTCCACGGGCTGTTACCGCTGGGCACCGGCGAGGCGTGCGCGTTGAACGTCCAGTCGATCTTGACCTGCGGGTCGGTGGAGCGGATCGCGCTGGAGATCTTCTGGAAGCAGGTCTTGAACGCTGCCGCGTCCGAGTCGCTGTGCCAGTACATGAAGGTCCCGTTGAACTCCCAGCCGATCCGGACGATCGAGTCGGCTCGGTTGTGGGCGACCAGGGAGGTCCCGAGCTTCTTCCACTGCTCGTCATAGGCGCCCTTGGCGCACTCGCCGTTGCTGCCCTGCCCCTGGGGGTAGGTCGGCTCGCTGATGAGCAGTTTGCCCGGGAAGGACTTGAACTGGTCCATCAGCGAGGTCGGGTCGACCAGGCCGCTCCACCCGGCGGTGCGGGTGGTGTAGACGTGCACCAGGTCGTTGGCCCGGCCCCGCCAGTTGCCGAACTGGGTGAGCGAGGCCAACTGGTGCGACTGGTAGCCGGACATCCAGGGCAGACCGGACTGGGCGCCGCGGGTGTCACCCGCGCCGCTGCCCGCGACCGCACCGGACGAGGTGCCGCCCGCGGCCGCCGTGGTGGCGACTGCCGCCGGGGCGGTCGCGGGCGTGGTCGCCGCCGGAGTCGCGGGCGAGACGGTCGGGGGCCCGGTCGTCGGAGTGGTCGGGCCGGTCGTCGGGCGGGCCGAGGGTGTCGGCTTCAGCGTGACCGAGGGAGTCGCGGCGGTCGGGCGCGGGACGTCCGCCGTGCTCGCGTCGGAGGTGGCTGGGGTGGCCGTCGCCGTCGGGGCCGCGGTGGCGGACCCGGTCGTACCGGAGGAGGTGCCGCTGGAGCCGACGGGAAGGTTCGGCAGCGGTGGCGCGGCCTTGAACTCCGCGGCGGCGGCCTCGGGACCGACGACGTCCAGGGAGCCGTCGGCGGCGGTGCCGCCCTGGGTCGCCTTGACGTTGACCGCGCCCTTGAAGTCGGGCGGGACGCGGAAGCCGAGGATGAACCGGCCGTCGGCGTCGGAGCGGATCAACGCGCTGCCGCCGAGCCTGGTCGTCAGAGCGGCGACGGAGACGTCGCCGTCGGGCGCGAAACCACGACCGCCGACGAGCACGATGTCCTCGTCGAACAGCACCAGCGCGATCCGGCTGGTGGTGTTCGGGGTCATCGTCGTGAGCGGAACACCGGGGACCGGCGTGGCCGAGGCGGCGGTGTCGCCACCCGGGGTCGAGGCCGCGGTCGGGGCCGGGGGGGCCGCGGTCGCGGGGGAGATCGTCGCCTGGAGCAACCCCACGATGAAGACCGTGGCGAGGCCGAGACGGGTGCCGGCAAGGATGGGTCGACGGGACGGTCGGGATCGACGGTGGGCGGCACGGGAACGGCCCGGCCCACCACGGGACAAGGGAGAGACCGGGCGGCCGACCAGAGGGGTAGGTCGGCGACGAGGGGTCGAGGCCATGCTCGCGCGCTGCCTTTCGGTGAGGGCGAGAGTCGACACACCTGTCGGAAACGGCACCGATCGACCACCGAACCGGGCCGCATCACGACCGCCGCTGGAACGTCCCCTCCGCGCTGGCCGCGATATGCGACCGCTCAGCGTTCCCTACGGGTTCGACGGCACAGCGTTGTGCTGCCAGGCGGGCTGCACGGAGCAGCCCGTTCGTGATGCCGGCCGACCCTTGCCACGCGATCAGGACGAACCGACAGGTGCCCCGATCCGATGTCAGATACCCACCAGATCGGTACTGGAACTGCACGTGATGGGACCAATCGTAAACGCACCGCAGGCGTCGAGGAACGTCGCTTGGGCGAATACTTTCCGTGGTAGCACCATCATTGCCGATCTGGCACGACATCTCCACATATGAACTACACCAAGACAACACAAGGCCGATATATGCACTCCGTACGCCCGGCCATGTGACCCCGGTGTGATCTCCGTCCGAACACGGGCCCTTCGTCCTGGCCCCAACGTCCGCCTGACCGGGCCGCCGCACCGGCCCGGCGGCCCCCGGCGAACCGCGCGGAACCCAACAGGCCCAGCGGACTCAGCGGACGATCAGGTCCTCGTCGGCGGGATGTGCCACCGTCCAGCCGCTCGGGTGCAGCGCCGGCAGCAGCCGCACACCCCACGGCAGTTGGGCGCCGTCCAGGGTGACGTCGATGGTCCGGGTGACGGACTGGTCCACCGCGGCGAGCCGGGACAGCTCGTGGGCCTCGGCGGCGGCCCGCGGCGGGGCGGTGCCCGGCCGGGCGTACAGGATCAGTTCACCGACCGGTCCGGAGGTGTGGACCTGCACGCGCATCGTCCGGCGCCGCCAACCCGACCGGCTCACCGAGTAGGTGACCATGGGCAGTGCCGTCCCGGCCGGCGCGCCCTCTCCCGCTCCCCCGGTCCCCGGTCGCGCCGCCGCGGTGAACGCGGCCCCGGCGCCGAACGCCCGGGCGAGTCCGATCTCCTGCGCGACCTCCGGCTGGCCCCCGTCATCGGCCGGGACAGGGGGAAGCGGCCCGGTGGCGGGCACCGTCGGCCCGCCCGCCGCGATGGCGAGCTCCTCGGACGGTCCCGTGCCGGTCGTCGGGCCCGTGCCGGTCGTCGCGGCCTGCGCGCCGGCCCCCGCCTCGGCGGCGGGTGCGGCCACCGGTGAACCGGCGGGTACGAAGGAGGCGGCCGCGGTCGGCCCGGTGCTGGCCGGGCCGGCCGGGATGACGGGCATCGGTCCGCTGGCCGGACCGGCCAGGTTCGCGGGCGAACCGAGCGGGGCCGGCGAGGCCGCGGGGGCGGGCGAGGTGAGGGGAGCGATCGGGCCGGCCGGCGCGGTGGGCTCGTCCCGCACGGGCAGTGGCCCGGTGACCGCGTCCAGGGGTGCGAACGGGCTGGGCCGACGCCGTGGCAGTGGCCCCCCGGACCCGGTACTACCGGACCCGGCGCCGCCACCACCCGCCGTGGCCGGCGCCGCGTGACCGGGACGCGGTCCCGACATGGTCCGCGGTCGATGCGTCGGCGCGGTCGGCAGGGCGGTGTGACCGACGGGTCGCACCCCGCCGACCGGTTGCAGCCGGCCCGCGGCGGCCGGCCCGCTCATCGAGTGGACGCCACCCAGGGGATGCGGCGCGGTGATCGGGTCGGGGTCGAGCGGATGCCCACCGGTGGTCGTCGTGGCCGACCCTGCGGGCGCCGCCATCGGCGGCGGGTCGACGCGGGTGGCGGCTCGGGCCAGGACGCACACGCCGGTGCCGGCGACCCGGACGATCCCGCCGGCCCGGTACATCGGGTACGCGGCCACGTGGTAGGCCCAGCCGTCGGCGGGGGCGGCCAGATGCCAGCCGCCCTTGATCTCCAGGCTGGTGTTGGTGACCCGGGCGCTGGCGGCGAGCGGATCGTCGGGACCGCTCGGCGCACGGTCGCGCCGCCACAGCACCCTGGCCTCGGTCACCCCGGGTGGCATCTGGAACGACAGCACGATCGCGTCCCCGCGGTCGTTGGCCCGCAGGTCGCGCACCGGTTCGATGACCACGTGGCGCAGCGCCCGGCCGACGACCACGACGTCGCCGTACACCGTCACCGGGGTGTAGACGACCTCGCCGACCGGCGCCGACTCGACAGCCTGCCCGCCACGGCTCGCGGACACCAGACGCACCGGGCCGGTGATCGCCCCGAGCGGCACCTCGTCGCCCTCGGCGCCGAGTCCGCCCAGGGGCAGCGGACCCGATCCGGGGACGGTCAGACCGCCCGGGCCGCCCGGGACGGGCGGGACGGACGCCGCGTAGATCCGAACCTCCAGGCCAGACGGTGGCGTCCAGCGCAGGGTGGTGCGCCCACCGGCGGTGACGGCGCGCAGGTCCTGCACGGGCCGCGGACGGTCGGTCACCTCGATCTCCGCCTGGATGCCCTCGGTGTGCGCGGGCGCGCCGGAGGCGTCGGGGTACTCCACGAACACGCGGTAGCGGTAGGTGACCCCGGCGACCACGTCCAGGTCGTGGAAGCCGTTCCCGGCGATCCTGGCCTGCCGCGGTGCCTCGTGGTCAGCGCCCACACCGGCTCCGGCGGGGGCCGGCGCAGGCGGGTTCACCGACTCCGGGGAACCCGCCTGCGTATCCGCCGCGGCGGGCGGGCGGCTGGCGAGGGAGGCGGTGCGCACGGTCCGTTCGATGGTGACGGGCGGAGTTCCACCGTCCAGACGCCATTGCAGGCGGACGCCGGTGGCGGTGCGTTCGGCGCGCAGTTCGCGGACGTCCCGGGTGCACACGACGGGGGCGGTGACGACCGGCTCGGAGCGGCGTTCGCCGCACACGGCGGTCACCTCGTAGCGCACCGGTGTCCAGGCCGGCGCGCCCGCGTCCGACAGTTCGCTGGCGCGGGTGGCACCGAGGCCGCGCCGGGCCAGCGCCGCGCCACCGCCGTCGACGAGCAGCAGCCGCTCGACCCGGTAGGACACCGGTGTGCACACCGACGGCGACGGCCGCCAGCGCAGCTGCACCGAGCCGTCCGGGCCGGGGGTGGCGGTGAGGTCGCTCGGTGGTGGCAGGGGCAGCGCGGCCAGGGCCGCCAGGGCCTCCCGGTTGTCGGCGGCGCTGGCGAGCACGGCGACCAGGGCCGCCTCCTGGTCCTGCGGGGGCAGGCCACGGGCGGCCTCGACCCGGCGGCCGATGACGGCGGCGGCGGCGACGAGTTCGCCGAGGACCTCGCCGGGGGTGCGGCCGTCGGGGCCGGGCACGTCGGCGGCCTGGGCGGCAAGCCAGCGGGCGTCGGCGAGGGCCGCGTCGGCGCGGCTGGCGGCGCGGGCCTCGACCAGGGCACGCCAGCCGGCGTCGGCGGCGCCGAGGGCGGCGGACAGCCGGGCGCCGAGTTCCTCCGCGGCGCCGGCGACCGGGCCGCCGACGGCGACCAGCACCGGACGCGCGGCGGCGAGCAGCTCACCGGCGGTTCGCGGTTGGCCGCCCTCGAGGGCCCGGCGTACCGCGGCCAGCGCCTCGGCGGCCTCCTTGGCCTGGCGCAGGCTGTGCCCGCAGTGCCGGCAGACCACGGCGGCGGCCTCGGTGAAGGTGCCGCACGACGGGCAGGTGGTGTAAAGGTCGGTGTCGCAGTAGCGGCAGTGCTGGGCCGTGCCGGCGGCCTCGGGACGACCGCAGCCGGGACAGACGACGTAGTCGACGACCCCGCCGACGTTCACCGCGGCGCCGAGCTCCCGGGTGACCCCGAGGACGACCGACTTGGCCTGGGCCGCGGTCAGGCCGCGGCCGGTGGCCAGCGCCGCCCGGACCAGTCCCTCGAAGGCGACTGCGGTGAGCTCGCCGTCGAGCACGACGTGCTCCTCGACGGCGGGGCGCAGTTCGTCGGCGGCGTCGGCCAGCAGGCCCACGGTGTAGGCGGCGGGGTCGCCCTCGATCAGCCGGGCCCAGACCAGGGCGAGCAGGTCGGCGGCGACCGTCTTCTCCCGGTCGTGCGGGCGGCGGTTGTTGGCGGCCGTGGCCGCGGCGTGCGCGGCGCGCAGTCGTTCGGGTGAGGCGTCCGGGGTCAGGCCGAGGAACGCCCACAGGGAGGCGCTGGAGACCCGGTCGCCGCCGCGCAGGCTGCGCAGTTCACCGAGGCGCTGGGCGATCTGGCTGCGCACCTCGCGTGGCAGTGGCTTGATGCCACCGCCGGCCCCGTCGACGATGAGCTGTTCGCGCCCGAGCCGGGCGTCGAACTCCGCGGCGGGCACACCGGCTGCCGCGGCGAGCCGGCGCAGGCCCTCGACCCGGGAGGCCGGGATGCCACCGAAGCGCTCCCGCACGGTGGCCAGGTAGCCGTCCACCTTCGCCAGCCGCTCGACGTCACCGCTG
The DNA here is from genome assembly GCF_023243055.1 of Frankia sp. AgPm24. Classification (NCBI taxonomy): domain Bacteria; kingdom Bacillati; phylum Actinomycetota; class Actinomycetes; order Frankiales; family Frankiaceae; genus Frankia; species Frankia sp. AgPm24. Next base: position 27,722 of record NZ_JALKFW010000206.1, read on the forward strand.
CGCCGGGCGGCCAGCACCCGGGCCCGTACCTGTTCACGCGAGTAGGCCTCGCGCAGCGGCTCCTCCCACTCGGCCCGCCGTCGCACGAGTTCCGTGGCCAGCGTCGCGTACTTGGCCGAGTTGCGCTCGCGCTGCAGAAAGGCGAGTACCCGGACCAGTTGCGTGCCGACCTCGAAGTCGCTGTGGCTGACCGTGGGGTCGAGGCCGGCGATCAGGAAGGGATCAGCGGTCTCCACCGAGGAGCTCGCCCGCAACGGCGCCAGCACGCGCTGGCGGTACCCGCTGCCATCGAACGCCGCGCTCAACGATCCACCTTCGTCCCACCTGCCCGTCGGACCGGTCGGTGACCCGCCCGGCCCCCCGGGCGCCGAACGCGGTACGCGGAACGGCAGCTCAACCGTTCCACACCCGCAGGCCCACATCCGAGAGTAGTGAGCGACGCCGGGCCAGGTGCCTGGACGTCGCGGACATCGCGGTCAGGTTCGGGATCGAGTGGCATCGGCATGGCCGTCGCACTCGTTCCCGAACCCAACCTGGTGCCCGGGCCAGAACCTTACTGACTTCTCCAGCGACGCCCGTAAGCGCGGGTGAAAGTGGATTACTACAAATTCGTAACTGTTAGCGTTTTGTTAGTTCGTTAATACTGTTAAGAAGTGCAGGTAGTCGGCCTGTCCGGTTCAGTCCCGGCGCTTGAGCAGACTTACCTTGGCCGATTCCGTGGCCCGCATCCGGTCCGAGCCGACCCCCGCCTCGACCTGCAGCACCAGCGGAGTGGCGGCACCCTCGTGCGATGCGGTAACCCGGATGGTCTGGTCCCCCGCCATCGCGAAGGTGACCTCCACGGGTGTCCCACGCTGGTGACCGGGGGGAATTCCGGTGATCGCGCCGGCCACGATCACCTTGTTGTCCTCGATCTCCTTGGATTCCGTGGTGGTGCCCTGCTCGAAGACCCGGATATCGACCTCGGCCTGGTCGTCGGTGACCGTGTAGAACGTGCGGACCACCGAGATCGGCAGCGGGTCGTTCTGATGCGCCAGGAACGCCGCGACGGGAACTCCACGGTCCTCGGCGAAGATCCCGAATCCCCTCGATGTGACGTTCGTCACCTTGGTGCGGACGAGATCCACGACGGACGCGGCCGCCAGCCCCGCCTCGTCGGCGCTGGCCGCGGCCGCCCGCTCGACGTCGGCGTCCTGGGCCGCGGCCAGGTCCTGATCCGGGCGCAGCGCGCCACTGGCCACCAGGTCCGAGTGGACGGCCAGCTCCAGCGCCTTCTTCTGCCCGTAGACCGCGGCGCCCTTGGCCACGGCCAGGTCAGGGTCGACCAGCCGCGAGGTGAGCCCGAAGGACTCCTGCAGGCCGCGTCCGACCATCGGGGTCTTGCTCATCCCCCCGACCAGCAGACACAGGTCGATCTGCTCGACGCCCTTCTCCCGCGCCCGGGCCAGCACCGACCCGGTCAGCTCCAGGGTGCGACGCAGCAACGGCCCGGTGATCTCCTCGAAGGTCGCCCGGGTCACCGGCACACTGACCCGGTGCCCCTTGTGCACGACGAGGACGTCCACGCTGTCGCGTCCGGAGAGGGCGAGCTTGGCGTCCTCGGCCGCCGACAGCAGCTCCTGCTCGTCGTAGACGTCGTCGAGCGGGTCACCCGCCGTCGGCTCCGCCTCGGTGAACTTCTGCGCCAGGTACCGGACGAGCTCGTTGTCCCAGTCCGCCCCGCCGAGCTCGTGGTCGCCGTCGGTGGCCACCACCGTGATCGCGCCCTCGCTGAGCCGGATGACGGTCGTGTCGAACGTGCCGCCACCGAGGTCGTAGACCAGCACGGTCGACTCCTGGGCGCCCTCCTGGCCGAAGCCGTAGGCGAACGCGGCCGCGGTCGGCTCGTTGATGATGTCGACGACGTTGAGCCCGGCGAGTTCACCGGCGAGCTTGGTCGCCTTGCGCTCCTCGTCGCCGAAGTACGCCGGCACCGTGATGACGACGTCGGTCACCGGCACACCGGCCGCCCGCTCCGCGTCGGCCACCAGCGCCTTGAGCACCAGGCTCGACACGGCCGCGGCGCTGTACTCGACGTCGTGGGCGACGAACCGCCAGTCGGACGTGCCCATGTGCCGTTTGACCAGCCGGGCGACGTCGTCCGGGCGAATCCGGGCCTGGCGTTTCGCCTGGGTCCCGACCACGAAGGACGTCTCGCCCTCGGTGCCCTCGTCGAAGAGCACGACCGACGGTGTGGTCGGCTGCGACTCGATGTTGCGGATCACGTCCGGCCGACCGTACTCGTCGACCTGGGCGATGCAGGAGTAGGTCGTGCCCAGGTCAATCCCGAACACCTTGGTACCCGCCACCGTTTGGACTCTCCCTTTCACACAAGGTCAACATCTCACGCCCGCGCAGGGGCGGGGCTCTGTCAGCCCGGGCAGGCGAGCGGGCGAGCCGTCAGCGCGCGCGGTAGACCTCGGTCTCCGCGGGTCGCACGACGGTCGTCTCGCCGCGGACGAAGCCAGGGCGCACGGTGCGCGCGATCGTGCCGTCACGCCCGGGATCGTCCGTGGGCACGCGGCGCACGCCCAGATGCCGGGCCGGATCGAAGGTTCCGCCGGGAACGGCGGTGTAGGGACGCACGTCCACCGCGAAGTCGAGCACCTGCAGCAACTGCTTGCGCAGGATGCCCGCGACGCTCTGTGGATCGTCCGCCCCCAGGCTACCCATCTGATCGTGCAGCCTGATCAGCCCGCGCAGCAGCGGCGCCATCGCCTCGGTCAGCTCACCGGAGCGCAGCCGGCTGTTCTCCGAGTGCAGCCGGTCGACCAGTTCGGCGTCGTGGCGGCGCAGCCGGGCCAGTTCGTCGACCCGACCGGCCAGCCGCTCCAGCGCCACGGCCTGGACCGCGCCCACCGAACCCGCCAGCAGATCGACCGTCGGCAGGATCGCGGTCGGTACATCCGGTTCGTCGCCGTCGCCGTCGCCATCGCCATCGCCGTGGTCAGCGGTCGTCGCGGCGGTGCCCGGCGCGTCCTCGACCGGGTCCGGCCGCGACGCCGCCGCCTCGAGCGTCTCGACGACGACCAGCCCGTCCCCGTCGCCGGCCGGGGAACCCTCACCCATCCCACGCCCGGCGTAGCCCGATCCGGGCGGCTCTTCTATCCCGCTGGGGGCGCCCACCTCGGCCCCACCCGACCCCTCCCCGACGGCCCGCTGGTCATCCACGCGGGCACCCCGGTCATGATCGGGACGGCCGCGGTGATCGAACTCCGCACCGCCACCGCGGTCCGGCTCAGCGGCGTATGCCGGGGAGGCGTCGTGGTCCTGACCGGTGTCGTATGTCGGCTCGGAGCCGTATTTCTGGTCGGAGCCGTATGACCGGTCGGAGACGTATGACCGGTCGGAGACGTATGCCGGGTCGGAGACGTGGTCCCGCTCGTCGGATGGACCCCGGTAGCTGGACGCATCCGCGTGGTCGGCGCGGCTCTGGTAGCCGTCCGACCTGGGGTAGACGTCCGACCTGGGGTAGACGTCCGGCTCGGGATAGCTGTCCGACCCGGGGTAGCCAGCCACCTCGGGGTAGCCGTCCGACCCGGGGTAGGCAGGCGACTCCGGGTATCCGGCGGGCTCCGGGTATCCGGACGGCTTCGGGGGGTGCGCGTAGTCGAGATAGCGCTCGGAACCGGGGTACTCGCCGGCATACCCACCGGTCTCGGTCGGCTCACCGTCGTGGTCGTCGTACGGGACACGGCCACCGTAGGCGCCGTCATCGTCGGAGTACCTGCGGTACCCCCCTGACCCCGCGCCGTCCACCGGCCCGGCGGTCCCGGTCGGCCCCGCGGGGAAACCGCGGATGCCCACCGGCACCGAGGGGGCGTCCCAGTCCGGCGGGCCCGCGGCGGCGGAGTCATCGACCGGCGTGGGCCGGACGGGCGCGTCGTCGTCGTCGGCCCGCTCCACCTCGGGCTCCTCGTCCTTGCCGGGACGTCGGTCGGCCAGGCGACCGAAGAAGCTGCTGAGGCTGGCCGGCTGCCCGGACGGGCCCCAGGGTCGGTGTGCCCCGGGCGGGGTCGGGCCGGCGTGGCCAAGCGGGTCCACGGAGCGCCCCCGGTCCGGATGCTCGGCCGCGCTCGGATAACCCGACGGTCCGGTCGGCGGCGAGACCTCCGGGTACCGCCCGCCCCCCGACGGGTCCGCCGGCGACGGCGCACCCGCGGCGGAAGCCGACGCGGCGGCCAGGTCCCCGGGGTGTCCCAGGCCGGTAGGGACCGGACGCGAAGCCCGCGGACACCCGCGGATCCGCGTGCCGTGGACGGACGTCGAGCGGGTCCACGGACGTGCCGGGACCCGCCACCCCCCCGGCACGCGGGTTGGCGTCACGTACGTCGCGCAGTTCGTGTGGGTCGGTCCCCGCCGACCCGGCGTCGCGTGGGTCGGTCCCGCCGGGGGCGGCGTCGCGCGGGTCGGCGCCGTGGGAGTCCGGATACGCGACAGGGTCGTCACGCTCCTGCGACGACCCGTGGCGCGCCGACGCGGTGGGAAACCAGCTCGTCCGCTCGGTTCGTGGGGCGGGGTCGCGGCGTGGCTGGAACATCGGAAAACGATCCTCCTCGCCGCCGGGCGGCGGGACCGGGGGGGTCATCGCGAGGTACCGGCGTGTCCTACTTACTGCCGGCGGTCCAGTTCAGACCCCATGCGTATGCCTTGTCGAGCTCACGATGCCCGCTGACATACCGGACCTCGCGGCTGACGCTGAAGTCGTTGCCAGTATTCGTCAACAGCGCGATCGCGCACATCCGGGACCCGCCCGCCTGCTCGTCCAGCCGTACCTCGATCGGGGCCCCCTGCGCGGGGGTCAGGGTGACCACGGCGGCGGCCTGGTCGAAGGACGCCACACCCTCGTAGATGAAGGCGAAGACGAGCACCCGACGGATCTGGGCGATCTGGTTGAGGTTGACGTAGAGGTTCTCCCCGCCGGTCGCGGCACCGGTCCGGTCGTCCGCGTCGAGGTTGAGAAACGGCGCCGCGTCGAACGAGCCGAACGCGTTGCCGAGCGCCTGCACGACGCCGGAGCGGCCGTCGGAGAGCTCGAACAGCGCGGCCAGGTCGAGGTCGATGCCGCCGGAGCCGGCGCCGAGGACACGCTTGAGGAAGCCACCCTTGGGGGCGCCGGACGCGGGGTTCTGGTTCCAGTTCAGGTTCACGTGCAGTCGACCGCCGCCGCCCTGCTTGCTCAGCGAGACGGTCGGGGTGGATTTGGTCAGCGTCACCTTGCTCAACGACACCGGGCCGGAGCCGGCCGGTGGCGTGGCCGGACGCTTCGAGTAGTCAATGCCCATGGATCCGCTCCCTCGCGGTCGCCGGGTACCTGCGCGGTCGCCGGGCGCCTGCGCGGATACCGGATGTCAGTCAGATCACTGGATGCTCCCGACGATGTCACATCCGTTGCGTGCTGCTCCAGACCCTGTCCGTCGTCCCACGGACAGGGCCGTCCCAGAAGCAGCGCGGTCAAGCGGGCCGTGCGATAACGCCGTGTGCCCAGGTGTTACAGGAGGTGCGGGCAGTGCGGTGACGTGCGGGAAGTGCGGTTACAGCGGGGCCGGGGCCGGCTCGCGGGACGTGTCGGGTTCGTCGTCCCGCCCGGCGTCGTCACCCCCGGCCACGGCCTCCTTGCGGCGGTGTCGGATGGAGGACACCAGCGCCAGGCCGATGAAGGCGACGCCGACCAGGCCGGTGATGATCTCCGGCACCTCGGTCTCGATCGAGATGGCCAGAATGATCGCCAGCGCGCCGATCGCGTAGTGCGCACCGTGCTCGAGATAGATGTACTCGGACAGGGTGCCGCGCCGGACCAGGTACACCGTCAGTGACCGGATGTACATGGCACCGATGCCGAGACCGGCGGCGATGACGAAGATGTTCTGGGAGATCGCGAACGCGCCGACGACCCCGTCGAAGGAGAACGAGGCGTCGATGACCTCCAGGTAGAGGAACAGGAAGGCGGCGGCCCGGCCGGTGGCGAGCACCAGCTTGGGCGTCCCACCGGAACGGGCGGGTGCGGCCGTGTCCCCGGCCGCCACCGCGCCGCCCACGGCGCTGTCGTCGTCAGCACCGTCATCCTCGGCGCCGATCCCCTGCGCCTCGAAGAACTCCCCGAGACCACGCACCGCCAGGTAGGTGGCCAGACCCGCGACACCCGAGGTGAGCACCTGCTGGGTGTGGTCGCCGGAGAAGGCCTCACCGACGACGAGCAGCGCCACGAGCGCGACCACGATCGGGATCACGTCCAGCTGGCCGGCCCGACGCAGCGGCTCCTCCAGCTTCCTGATCCACTGGATCTCCCGCTCGGGATCGAACAGGAAGTCCAGGAAGATCATGAACAGGAAGATCCCGCCGAACGCGGCGATGGCCGGATGCGCGTCCCCGAGCTTCTCCGCGTACTGCGCGCTGTCGTTGAGAGCCAGGTCGAACACATCGACCGGGCTCAGATGCGCGGTCAGTGCCACGATCACGATCGGGAAGATCAGCCGCATGCCGAACACGGCGATGAGCACGCCGAGCGTCAGGAAGATCTTCTGCCACCACTCGCTCATCCGGCGCAGGATCGTGGCGTTGATCACCGCGTTGTCGAAGGAGAGGCTGATCTCCAGGATCGCGAGGATGGCCACGACGGCCGCGTCCCGAGGCCCGCCGAGCACCCCGGCCGCGGCCACCCCCAGCGCGGTTATTGCAAAGGACCATCCGAAGATCCTCAAGGCGTGCACGCCCACCAACACCTTTCCGGACCGATCGCCAGACCACGGTCACCCGGCCACACCGCGCGGGTGGATCCGCGGTCCGTCGGATCCACCGGGTCGCTCGAAGTCACCGGAGACCGCGTCGATCCCGAGGCCATCGGCCCAGGTCGGCGGTCGACGGCATCGTAGCCGCTCACCAGGGGTGCGCGACCTGACAAATGGGTTACAGCAGGCGCCGGATTCAGACGTTTACGCCGAAGTCCCGGGCGATGCCGGCGAGACCGGAGGCGTAGCCCTGGCCCACGGCGCGGAACTTCCAGTCGCTGCCGTGCCGGTAGACCTCACCGAAGACCATCGCGGTCTCGGTGGAGGCGTCCTCGGTGAGGTCGTAGCGGGCGATCTCGGTACCACCGGCCCCGTTGACGACCCGGATGAAGGCGTTGCGGACCTGGCCGAAGTTCTGCTGGCGCGACTCGGCGTCGTAGATCGACACCGGGAACACGATCTTGTCGATCTCGGTGGGCAGCGAGCCCAGGTTGACGGTGATCGCCTCGTCGTCGCCCTCGCCCTCACCGGTGAGGTTGTCGCCCTGGTGCTCGATCGCGCCGTCCGGGCTCTTGAGGTTGTTGAAGAAGATGAAGTGCCCGTCCGAGACGACCTTGCCGTCGGCGCGGCAGGCGATGGCGCTGGCGTCCAGGTCGAAGTCGGCACCGGTCGTGCTGCGCACGTCCCAGCCCAGACCCACCAGGATGCTGGTCAGACCGGGGGCCTCCTTGGTCAGCGAGACGTTGCCGCCCTTGCTGAGGCTTACTCCCACTGTGCTCTCTCCTCCTGCGTCCGCCGACCACCGTCGAGGTTCGGTCGGCTGCGATGTGTGTGCCCTGTGGTCACCCGGTGCCATGGTTCGGACCAGGCGCCGGCAGCGTACTGCCGGGCGCGATCGCCCCCGTGCGGCCGCACCCGGGTACGCCCGCGCACCGCCGCGGCCGTGCCCGGCCGTGCGACAGTGGCCTCGATGCGGTGCCCGTCAGCGCAGATCCCCCAAGCTCCGTGTGCACTGCGGGACGAACGAGCGCCGCGCAGGGTTCCCGGCGACCCCCCGAGGAGATTGGTCACGTGGCCGTAACACGCGGGGCCGCCGTAACACGACTGGAAACTCGGCCACCGACCCGATGGACGCATCCACACCGTGCACCCAACGCCCGGGCACCTGCGGTGGGCTCGGCCAGACCGCCGCGTGGCCGCGGTCTGGCCGCGAAAGTCCACGCCGAACCGCACAACAGACGCGGTTCGGACGTTCGTACGCCTGGCAACTGGGGAACATCGGCAGCAGTGCAGACCATCCGGACGGTGCCGACTGACCCACCTCGACGCCAACATTCACCCACGCGATGGTCGCGGGCAGTTCACGTAGAGGTGTCGCTATTCGCCACGTGCAGGGCGGACCATTGAGGCGTGGTTCGTCTGGATAAGGTCGCCATGATGATCGGACGTTCAGTAGGCCGGGTTGTCATCTCCGACGTGACCCCGGTCGTGTCGTGCGGCCAGTGGCCCGCGCGCGCGGTCGTGGGCGAGAGAATTACCGTGGGCGCGACCGTCTTCCGGGAGGGTCACGATCTCATCGGTGCGAACGTGGTGCTGTCCGGGCCCGACGGCCAGGGCACGCCCTACGTTCCGATGCGGGTGGTCGGCGCGGGCACCGACCGCTTCGAGGCGGAAATCACCGTGGGCGGAAGTGGCCTGTGGGGATTCCGCGTCGAGGCGTGGGCGGATCCCGTCGCCACCTGGCGCCACGGCATCGAGCTGAAGGTCGGCGCGGGGCAGGGCTGTGACGAGCTCGCGGTCGACTTCGAGGACGGTGCCCGGCTGCTGCTGCGGGCGCTGCCAGGGGTACCGGAGGGGCGGCGGGCGGAGATAGCCCGGGCGGTGGCCACGCTACGTGACGATGCGCTCGGTGATCCTCATGATCGGATCGCTGCCGTGCTCGACGCGCACCTGGTGAGCCTGCTCGACGCGTTTCCGCTGCGCGAGCTGATCACCCGCTCCCCGCTGTACCGGGTGTGGGTGGACCGGCCCAGGGCGCTCTACGGGAGCTGGTACGAACTGTTCCCGCGCTCGGAGGGTGCCACTCTGGACCCGCCGCGCTCCGGGACGTTCCTGACCGCCGCCGAGCGGCTGCCCGCGGTCGCCGCGATGGGCTTCGACGTGGTGTACCTGCCACCGATCCATCCGATCGGCGAGGTCAACCGCAAGGGCCCGAACAACACCCTCACTCCGGGTGAGGACGACCCGGGTTCCCCGTGGGCGATCGGCAGCGAGCACGGCGGCCACGACGCCGTGCATCCGGACCTCGGCACGATCGAGGACTTCGACCTGTTCGTCGCGCGGGCCCGCTCGCTCGGCATGGAGATCGCCCTCGACCTCGCCCTGCAGTGCGCGCCGGACCATCCGTGGGCCAAGCGCCATCCGGAGTGGTTCGTCGTGCGCAGTGACGGATCCATCGCCTATGCCGAGAACCCGCCGAAGAAGTACCAGGACATCTACCCGCTGAACTTCGACGCGGACCCGAACGGTCTCTACCAGGAGATCCTTCGGGTGGTTCGGTACTGGACCGGGCACGGAGTGCGCATCTTCCGGGTCGACAATCCCCACACGAAGCCGGTCGAGTTCTGGGAATGGCTCATCGGCCAGGTGAAGGCGACCGAACCGGACGTGCTCTTCCTCGCCGAGGCCTTCACCCGGCCGGCGATGATGCACACACTGGCCAAGGTCGGTTTCACTCAGTCATACACATACTTCACCTGGCGCAACGAGAAGTGGGAACTGGAGGAGTACGCGACCGAACTGGTCGCCTCCGCGCACTACATGCGGCCGAACTTCTTCGTCAACACCCCGGATATCCTGCCCGGTTTCCTCCAGGACGGCGGGCCGGCGGCGTTCCGCCTGCGGGCGGCGCTCGCGGCGACGCTGTCGCCGACCTGGGGTGTCTACGCCGGGTACGAGCTCGGTGAGAACCTCGCGGTCCGACCGGGCGGCGAGGAGTACCTCGACTCCGAGAAGTACCAGTACCGGCCGCGGGACTGGGCGGGGGCCGAGGCGGCCGGGCTCTCGCTCGCGCCGTACCTGACCCGGCTCAACCAGATCCGCCGGGCCCACCCTGCCCTGCACTGGCTGCGCAACCTGCACCTGCACCAGGCCGACAGCGAACAGATCATGGTCTATTCCAAGCGCCTGCCCGCCACCGACGCCGCCACCGCCACCGACACCGACACCGACACCGACACGGTGCTCGTCGTCGTCAACCTCGATCCGCACCAGGCCCACGAGACCACGGTGCATCTCGACCTGCCCGCGCTCGGTTTCGGCTGGGACGACACGATCGAGGTCACCGACGAGATCACCGGGGCGACCTACCAGTGGGGCCGGCACAACTACGTCCGGCTCGACCCGACGGTGGAGTCCGCGCACATCTTCACGGTGCGGACCCGGTCATGAGCGACGCGCTCGGCCCCGGCCGGCCATCCGAAGGCGCGTTCGTCGAGGCGGAGGTCATCGTCAACACCGAGCCGGAGCCGTTGAGCGAGCGGATCGGCGCCGAGGCCCCGCGCCCGGCACCGGGACCGGGGCCGGCACCGTCCGGGCCGGTCGGCCCGTCCCCCCGCGACCCGCACTGGTACAAGCGCGCGGTGTTCTACGAGGTGCTGATCCGCGGCTTCGCCGACTCCAACGGGGACGGCACCGGCGACATCCGCGGACTGATCTCCAAGCTCGACTACCTCGAGTGGCTCGGCGTCGACTGCCTGTGGCTGTTGCCGATCTACTCGTCGCCGCTGCGCGACGGTGGCTACGACATCGCCGACTACTTCCAGGTCCTGCCCGAGTTCGGCGACCTGGGCGATTTCGTGGCTCTCGTCGACGAGGCCCACCGCCGCAGCATCCGGATCATCGCCGACCTGGTGATGAACCACACCTCGGACGCGCATCCGTGGTTCCAGGCGTCCCGTTCGGACCCGGACGGCCCCTACGGCGACTTCTACGTCTGGTCCGACACCGACACCCGCTATCCGGAAGCCCGGATCATCTTCGTCGACACCGAGAAGTCGAACTGGTCGTGGGATCCGGTGCGCGGCCAGTACTACTGGCACCGCTTCTTCTCCCACCAGCCCGACCTCAACTATGACAATCCGGACGTCCAGGAGGCGATGCTCGAGGTCCTGAGGTTCTGGCTGGACCTCGGCATCGACGGGTTCCGCCTCGACGCGGTGCCCTACCTGTACGTGCGGGACAACACCAACGGCGAGAACCTGCCCGAGACGCACGAGTACCTGCGCCGCGTCCGCAAGGAGGTCGACGCCAAGTACGCCGACCGGGTGCTGCTCGCCGAGGCCAACCAGTGGCCCTCCGACGTCGTCGAGTACTTCGGCGCCGACGACGAGTGCCACATGGCGTTCCACTTCCCGTTGATGCCACGCATCTTCATGGCGGTCCGGCGTGAGTCGCGCTACCCGATCTCGGAGATCCTGGCGCAGACCCCACAGATTCCGACGAACTGTCAGTGGGGCATCTTCCTGCGCAACCATGACGAGCTCACCCTCGAGATGGTCACCGACGACGAGCGTGACTACATGTGGGCGGAGTACGCCAAGGACCCCCGCATGAAGGCGAACATCGGTATCCGCCGCCGGCTCGCGCCGCTGCTGGACAACAGCCGCGACCAGATGGAACTGTTCACCGCGCTGCTGCTGTCGCTGCCGGGTTCCCCGGTGCTGTACTACGGCGACGAGATCGGCATGGGCGACAACATCTATCTGGGTGACCGCGACAGTGTTCGCACCCCGATGCAGTGGTCGCCCGACCGCAACGCCGGGTTCTCCACCTCCGACCCGGCCCGCCTCTACCTGCCGCTGATCATGGACCCGGTCTACGGCTACCAGGGACTCAACGTCGAGGCCGGGCAGCGCACCCAGACCTCGTTCCTGTCCTGGACACGGCGGATGATCGAGGTACGCAAGCGGCATCCCGTCTTCGGCCTGGGCAGCTTCGAGGAACTGGGCGCGTCCAACCCCTCGGTGTTCGCCTATGTGCGCGAGTTCGGCGACGACAGTGTGCTGTGCGTGGCGAACCTGTCACGCTTCGCCCAGCCAGTGGAGCTTGACCTGCGCCGCTTCGAGGGAATGCTCCCCGTCGAACTGCTGGGACGGGTGCACTTTCCGCCGATCGGCGACCTGCCGTACCTGCTGACCTTGCCAGGTCACGGACATTACTGGTTCGCGCTGTCCAGACCGGGGGAATTCACCCCCTGAGCCCTGTCCACGTCCAGTCCGTACACTGCCGCTCCGGTTGCCCCGCCGATCGCCCCGCCGACCATCCCGATCCGTCCGGACCTGTTCGATGCCGGATGGGTCGGGCTGGCCGTCGTCGGCGTCGGTGTCGGCGTCGTGGCGCGGCCAACGGATGCTCAGCTGAGGGACGACCGACGCGGTGGGGATGGTCCGGACCGGTGTCGGCGCGCTGCGTAGGCGTAGTACGGACAAGGAAAGGTATTTTCGGGATATTCGACGTTAGGTGCGATGATGATCGTCGACTGCGGGACCGGGAGGCCGGGGATGGGTGACCACCATGGTGAACTGACCGGCCTGTTGACGGACTGGCTGCCGCGGCAGCGCTGGTTCGCCGGCAAGGGCCGGGCCGGCGGCAGGCTGCGGATTCACCGGGACATCCTGGTCAGCGAGCCGTTGCGGCTGCTGATCATCGAGGTCGACTACGACCGCGGCCCCGCCGAGTTCTACCAGGTCCCGCTGGTGCTGCGCCATGACGCGCCGCACGGGCACGAGGGCTTCCTGATCGGCGAGTGCGCCGGCGGCCTGGTGTACGACGGGCTCGCCGATCCCTCCGGCGCGGCCACACTGTTGGACTTCCTCGCCCGGGCCGTGCACCGCGACGACCTCGTCGCCGAACGCTTCCCGGCGCCGGACGACGACACCCGGGTACCGCTGGTCGACCTGCCCGCGGCCCCGATCGGGGCCGAGCAGTCCAACTCCTCCGTCGTCTACGGCGACGCCTACATCCTCAAGGTGTTCCGCCGGCTGTGGCCCGGCGAGAACCCCGACCTCGAGGTGACCCGGGCGCTGGCCGCCGTCGGCAGCCAGCACGTGGCCGCACCGGTGGCCTGGTACACCGGCGAGGTCACCGGCGTCCCGACCACGTTCGGTTTCCTGCAGCAGTACCTGCGCAGTGGCAGCGAGGGCTGGCGGATGGCGCTGGCCAGCGTCCGCGACCTGTACGCCGAGGCCGACCTGCGCGCCGACGAGGTCGGGGGTGACTTCGCCGCCGAGGCCGAACGCCTCGGCGCCGCCACCGCACAGGTCCACGCCGACCTCGCCCGCGCCCTGCCGACCCGCCCGCCGACCGCGGACGACCTGCGCGGGCTCGCCGCCTACCTGCGCGGCCGCCTCGACGCCGCCCTCGACGGGGTGGACGCGCTGCACCCACACGCGGAGGCGATCCGCACCGTCTACGACGCGCTGCACGCAGCGCCCCCGGCCCTCGTGCACCCCCGGCCCTTCCAACGCCTGCACGGCGATCTGCACCTGGGTCAGGTGCTGCGGGTCGACTCCGGCTGGGTGCTGTTCGACTTCGAGGGCGAGCCGGCCCGGCCGGTCACCGACCGCGTCGGCCTCGAGTCCCCCCTGCGCGACGTCGCCGGGATGCTGCGTTCCTTCGACTACGCGGCCCGGTCACTCCAGCTCGAACGGGACGACGAGCCGGGCCTGGAGTACCGCGCTCGGGAATGGGCGCAGCGCAACCGGGACGCCTTCTGCCAGGGCTACGCCGCCACCGCCGGACGTGACCCGCGCGACGACGCGACGATGCTGCGCGCCCTGGAACTCGACAAGGCCGTCTACGAGGTGCTCTACGAGGCACGTCACCGACCCGGCTGGATTCGGATCCCGCTGGCCGCGGTCACCCGGCTCACCGCGACCGCGGCACCCGCCGCACCCGCCGGTTAGCACTCCGCCCGTCCGACCATCCAGGCCCGTCCGACCATCCAGGCCCGTCCGACCATCCAGGCCCGTCCGACCATCCAGGCCCGTTCGACCATCCAGATCACCTGATCCCCCACGCGGAGAGAGGCAGGGGTGTCCCCGTGACCAACGGCGACGTCACCAACGGCACGGCGCGAACGGGGCGCCGAGGCGCGCAGGGAGCCATCGGTTGGCCGGCCCCTGCCGGTCCCGCCGGACCCGCCGGCCCCGACGCGTCGATCCGTGACCGGGAGGGCCGGGTGGCCCTGGCCGATCGCGCCGCCGAGCGGTTCAGCCACCCCGGCGAGCCGACCACCGCCACCACCGAACGAGCCGAGACCGAACAGACCGAGACCGTGCCGTCCGCCGAGTCCGCCGGCGCCACCCCCGCGGGCGACGGGACCGGCAGCGCCGACGGATCGGGCAGCGCCGACAGGTCAGGCAGTGGCGACAGGTCAGGCAGTGGCGGGGTACCGACAGGCGAGGGTGACGTGGATGAACCGCAGCGGCCGGCCGAGGTGAACGGCACGGCGCGGGCGACGGCCATGGCCGAGCCGCCGCCGCTGGACGTACTGCCCGGGGTGCTGGACCGGCTGGTGGCCGGCACCCATCACGACCCGCACTCGGTGCTCGGCGCCCATCCCAGCGGCGACGCGACCGTCGTACGCGTGCTGCGCCCGGACGCGAGCTGCGCGACCCTGCTCGTCGGCGAGGCGCGCTACCCCGCCACCCGGCTGCACAGCGGCGGGGTGTTCGCCGCCGTGCTGCCCGGCCACCTGCCCGACTACCAGGTCGAGGTGACCTACCCGCACGCCACCGGCGTCATCGACGATCCCTACCGGCATCTGCCGACCGTCGGCGAGATCGACCGGCATCTGATCGCCGAGGGACGCCACGAGCAGCTGTGGAAGGTCCTCGGCGCCCACCCGCGCACCCTGCACACCCCCGGCGGCCAGGCGGTCACCGGTGTCAGCTTCGCGGTGTGGGCCCCGTCCGCGCGGGGGGTGCGCCTGGTCGGCGACTTCGACTTCTGGGACGGCCGCGCCTTCCCGATGCGTTCGCTGGGCAGCTGCGGTGTGTGGGAGCTGTTCGTCCCCGGTGCGGGCGCCGGCCTGCGCTACAAGTACGAGATCCTCGGCTTCGACGGTGTCTGGCGGCAGAAGGCCGATCCGATGGCCTTCCGCACCGAGGTTCCGCCCGCGACCGCGAGCGTCGTCACCCACTCGACCCACACCTGGTCGGACGGGGACTGGATCGCGCGTCGGGCCAGCACCGCCTGGCACACCGAACCGATCAGCATCTACGAGGTGCACCTGGGCTCCTGGCGGCGCGGACTGTCCTATCTCGAGCTCGCCGAACAGCTCACCGCCTACGTCCAGGACAGCGGTTTCACCCACGTCGAGCTGCTGCCCGTCGCCGAGCATCCCTTCGGCGGCTCCTGGGGATACCAGGTCTCGGCCTACTACGCGCCGACGGCCCGCTTCGGCAGCCCGGACGAGTTCCGCCACCTCGTCGAGACCCTGCACCAGGCCGGTATCGGCGTGATCGTCGACTGGGTGCCCGCGCACTTCCCCCGCGACTCCTGGGCGCTGGGCCGCTTCGACGGCACCCCCCTGTACGAGCACCCCGATCCGCGCCGCGGTGAGCAGCCCGACTGGGGCACCTACGTCTTCGACGTGAGCCGTCCCGAGGTGCGCAACTTCCTCGTCGCCAACGCCGTGTACTGGTTCGAGGAGTTCCACGTCGACGCCCTGCGGGTCGACGCCGTCGCCGCCATGCTCTACCTGGACTACTCCCGCCCCGACGGCCAGTGGCTGCCCAACGAGCACGGCGGCCGGGAGAACCTCGACGCCGTCGCCTTCCTGCAGGAGACCAACGCGACGGTCTACCGCCGTTTCCCCGGCGCCATGATGATCGCCGAGGAGTCGACCGCCTGGCCCGGTGTCACCCGCCCGACGCATCTGGGCGGGCTCGGCTTCGGCTTCAAATGGAACATGGGCTGGATGCACGACACCCTGGACTACACCTCCCACCAGCCGGTGCACCGCAGCTTCCACCATCACCAGATGACGTTCTCCATGGTCTACGCCTACTCGGAGAACTACATCCTGCCGTTCAGCCACGACGAGGTCGTCCACGGCAAGGGTTCGATGCTGCGCCGCATGCCCGGCAACCGCTGGGAGCAGCTGGCGAACCTGCGCGCCCTGTACGCCTACATGTGGGCGCATCCCGGCAAGAAACTGCTCTTCATGGGCAGTGAGTTCGGCCAGGACAACGAGTGGAACGAGGCCGCCTCCCTCGACTGGCCCCTGCTCGACGAGCCCGGTCACCACGGTCTCGCCGCCCTTGTCCGCGACCTCAACGCCCTCTACCGGGCCTCCCCCGAGCTCTACCGCCGGGACGTCGACCCCACCGGCTTCTCCTGGATCGACGCCAACGACACCGGCAACAACGTCTTCTCGTTCCTACGCTGGTCCGGCGCCTCCGACACCGCCGGCACCGGCTCGGGTGACGCGACCTCCGGCGGCTCCGGTGTGATCGCCTGCATCACGAACTTCGCGGGCATCGCCCACCACGAGCACCGGATCGGGCTGCCGTTCCCCGGCCGTTGGCGGGAGGTGCTCAACACCGACAGCCAGCGCTACGGCGGCGCCAATCTCGGCAACCTGGGAGCGGTCGAGGCCACCGACCGGCCGTACCACGGCCTGCCGGCCTCCGCGTCCGTCACCCTGCCTGTCCTCGGCGCCATCTGGCTCCGCCACGACCCCACTGTCTGACCCGCACCCCACCGCCCCTGACCCGCACCGACACCCGGCGGACCCCATGCGGAACCGGGCGGTCCGGGTCCATGACGCCGGGGCCGCGACCAGGGCAGTGTCGGCCGGGGCCTGCGCAGGGATCGAAACAGCGGATTCCTCGGCAGGCCCCGGCAAGAACGATCATCTGGCCACGGTGCGGGTGGGCCAGAACGGAGCGGGGGTCAGAACAGGGCTGCGGCCAGGGATCTGCGGGCGGGGGCCACGGCGGGGTCCTCCTCACCCAGGGCCTGGAAGAGACCGACCAGGTGGGCTCGGACCTGCTCGCGCTCGGGGCCACTGGTGCGCCGGACCAGTGCGACCAGGTCGGCCAGGGCACCGGGGGTGTCACCCTCGGCCAGACGCAGGTCGGAGGCGGCGATCGCGGCCTCGAGGTCGTCCGGATCGGCGGCGAGACGAGCCCGGATACGGGCCGGGTCGTGATCGCGTACCCGGCGCAGCAGCTCGGCCCGGGCCAGGCCCAGCGTGGCTTCCGGGTCGCCGGGCGCCTCGTCGAGACGAGCGCGGTAGGACTCGACCGCCGTGTCGAGATCGCCCTGGGCGAGGGCGTCCTCGGCGGCGGCGAGGTGCGGGTCCTGTTGGGGCGCGCCGCCGGGTACACCACCGGGCGCATCGCCGGTCGCCTCGGCGACGGCGGACAGCAGCTGGTCGAGCCAGGCGCGGGCCTCCCGCTCGGGGACGGCGCCGGTGAACTCGCCGATGATGCGCCCGCCAACGACCGCCTTGACGGTCGGAATGCCCTGCACCCCGGCCGCCTGGGCGAGCTGCGGGTTGGCGTCGACGTCGATCTTCGCGAGAATCCAGCGCCCGCCGTCGTCCGCCGCGAGCTTCTCCAGCACCGGGCTGAGCTGCTTGCACGGGCCACACCACGAGGCCCAGAAGTCGAGCACGACCGGTACCCGCATCGAGCGGTTGACCACGTCCGCCTCGAAGCTCGCTTCGGTCACGTCGATCACCACCGGGCCGGTGGTGGTGCCCGCGCCGGCCGGGGCGCCGCCGCCCGCTCCCGCGGGGGCGGGACCCGGGTTGGGTGGTGGGGGCGCAGCGGCCGGCTTGGGGTCGAGCGGAACGGCGCCGGCGAGGCGCAGGCCGCCGAGGCTGTCGGGCAGTCGCCCGGGTCGTCCCGGGCCTCCCGCGCCCCGCGGCACTCCGGATGGAACTGGTGGCCTACGTTGCATGCCTCCATCGTGACATCCGGCGCGCGTCCACGGAGGTGCTGGCCGGCGCCAGTTCGCGTCCGGCTGTAGCTCCGCTCGTCGGCCCGCGCGTCAGACCGGGCTCGTCCGGCCGGGTCAGGCCGGATCGTCAGGCCGGATCGTCGGCGGCGAGGATGCGCTCGATGCTGGCCACCTTGCTGTGCAGCGCGTCGTCCACGGAGTCCCGCAGGTCGGCTTTCAGGACGAGGCTCACCCGGCCCGCGTGGGCACGGACGGCCTCGGTCGCGCGGCGCACGACCTCCATGACCTCGTCCCAGTCCCCTTCGATGGTCGTGAACATCGCGTTGGTCTCGTGCGGCAGGCCGCTGGCGCGTACGACCCGGACGGCCTCGGCTACCAGCTCCGCGACCCCCTCGCCGGCTCCGATGGGCGTGACACTGAAGGCAACCAGCATGAACCACACCTACCACGCGAAGCCCCGTCCGACCATCCGATGACCCTCCCCGGTGGACGACGTCCCACGCCGGACGACGGCGATCGGCGGGTGACGGCGGCCGGAGTGCGGCCCACGGGCCGGCGGACCGGCGTCTCCGGAGGGCCGACAGCCGCCTGCTACCGTGACAAATCCGGGCGGCCGGTAAGCTGTCGACATGTCACCAGAAGTCACGGGTGGCGCACCGAACGGGCGATTGCGCAAACCCGGGACAACAGGGCCTGGCGACACGCCCTACCATTGCCCGCCGTGGGGTGGACGAAGACGGATAACGAGGCGTAGGTGGGGCCACGCACGCTGCTCGACGCGCTGACGGACCTTGCGGTGGTCGTCGGCGCGGACGGCCATGTCACCGACATGGGTGTGGCCGCCCAGGCGTTCCTGGCCGACCGTGTGCCGCGCGATCCGCATGTCACCGATCTGGTCGAGGTGGTCGACCCGGCGTTCCGGGTGGCCCTGGTCGAGGCGGTCACCGCCGGGCTGGCGCACAGCGATCAGTGGCGCGGGTCGGTCGGCCTGGTCACGGGCTCCGGGGCCACCGCGCCGCACCACGTCACCGTCCGGCGCGATCCCGAGGGCGGGCTGGTCGTCATCGCCCGGGACACCAGCGACAGCCGGGCCCGTGAGGTCGCCGAGAACGAGTCGCGCGCCAAGGACGAACTGATCGCCCGGCTCGGCCACGAGCTGCGCACACCGCTGAACGCGATGCTCGGCTTCGCCCAGCTCCTCGAGCTGGAGCCGCTCTCCCCCGATCTGCACGACGATGTCGAACGCATCATCACCGGCGGCCGGCACATGCAGGCGCTCATCGACGACGTGCTCGACCTGGCCCGGTTGCGGGCTGGCCGCGGCGACATCAGCAAGGGTCCGGTGAACGTCCTGGACATCGTCAAGGGCGTGGTGGAGCTGGTCGAGCCGCTGGCCGCGCCGCGCAGCATCCGCCGGGTCATCCATCCGGCCGAACCGCTGATCGCCGACGCGGACCGTCGCCGACTCTGGCAGGTTCTGCTGAACCTGGTCGGCAACGCGCTGAAGTACGGCCGCGAGGGCGGCTGCGTCCGGGTCGGCGTCGTCCCGATCACCGGCTCGCGGATTCGCATCGAGGTCGAGGACGACGGCGTGGGCCTCTCGCCCCGCGCGATCGACCGCCTGTTCCGACCGTTCGAACGCCTCGGCGCCGAACGCACGGGCATCGAGGGCAGCGGCCTGGGCCTCGCCCTGTCCCACGCCCTGGTGACAGCGATGGGCGGTGTGCTGACGGTCGCCAGCCGGCACGGTGTCGGCAGCGTGTTCGCCGTTGTGCTGGACGCCGTCGACATGCGCTTCGAGGACCCGGACGCCTACGACGACGACGGCTTCGACCAGCCCTACAGCGGTGGCTCGGGCGGTTACGGCTCCTCGGGCGGCTACGGCTCCTCGGGCGGCTACGGCTCCTCGGGCGGCTACGGTGCCTCGGAGGGCTACGGCTCCTCGGAGGGCTACGGCGGCGCGGGAGATCGCACCGGCACGGGCAGCTACACCGGCGCGAAGGGATACGGGAGCACGAGCGGTCCCGCCGGCGCCGGAGCACAGGGTTCCGCTGGCGGGGTCGGCTGGAGCGCGGGTGCCGCGAGTGGGTACAGCGGTGCGGCGGCGGCGCTGTCGGGCGGTTCGAACGGGCGGCGAGCACCCTCGGACGACCTGCGGGTGGTCCATGTCAGCGGCGATCCGGCGGTGCGCTCCGCCGTCGCGAAGGTCCTCGCCGACACCCTTGGCGCCGACACCGTCACCGTGCCACGGGCAGGGCTGGCCCTGGACGCGGTGCGCCGGGCCCGGCCGGCGTTCGTCCTGATCGACCAGGATCTTCCCGACGCGTCCGCGCCGGAGCTGCTCGCGCAGCTGGCGGCGGACCCGACCGGCGCCGCCATCCCGGCGTTCGTGCTGGCGGAGGATGCCGACTCGCCCGAACGCACCCGACTGCGCCGGTCCGGCGCCGTCGACGTCCTGGACCTGCCGCTTGTTCCCGCGAGCCTCACCACCGTCACCGCCGCGCTGACCGCCACGGTTCCCGCCCACCGCTAGCGCGCTGTCCACGATCGTTCAAGGACGGCGTTGTCGTCACGGGCCGTCGTCGCATCACCCCACCGGTGGTGGGTGGCAGGGGTCAGTCGGTCGACGCGTCCGCCGGGGGTGACCAGGCGGCGGACAGCAGGCGCTCGGACGCCCGGGCGGGGTCGATCGTCGCGTCGACCACGGCGCCGGCGAGTGCGGTGAGTGCGGCTTCCATCGCCGGGTCGGCGAGCCTGGCCCGCACAGTGGCCAGCGCGAGCGTGCGGATCTCGCCGCGGGCGCGGGCCAATCGGCGCCGTCCGAGCTCGCCGGAGGCGACCAGCCACTGGTAGTGGTCCGTGATCCGCCCGAGGAGGATGTCGATCCCCTGCCCGTGGACGGCCGCCAGCCGGACCACCCCCGGACCGGGACCGTCCGCCTCCGGCGTCCGTCGGCCCAGGCGAAGCATCGCGGTGAGGTCGGCGGCGGTACGGTCGGCACCCGGCTGATCGGACTTGTTCACGACCAGGATGTCGGCCACCTCGAGCAGACCGGCCTTGACCGCCTGCACGCCGTCTCCGGCGCCGGGCGCGAGCAGCAGACAGGTGGTGTCGGCCAGCGCGGCGATGTCGGCCTCGGCCTGGCCCACCCCGACCGTCTCGACCAGCAGCAGGTCGTAGCCGGCGGCCCCGAGCACACGCAGCGCCTGCGCGGTCGCCAGAGCCAGACCGCCGAGCTGACCACGGCTGGCCAGGGAGCGCACGAAGACACCCGGGTCACCGGCGAGCTCGGTCATCCGAATCCGGTCGCCCAGCAGCGCGCCGCCGGTCACCGGGGAGGACGGGTCCACCGCCAGCACCCCCACCCGCCGCCCGGCGTCCCGAAAGGCACGAGCGAGTGCCGCGGTCGTCGTCGACTTGCCCACCCCAGGTGGCCCGGTCAGCCCGACGATCTGCGCGGGCCTGGCCGGCCCGGAGTGGACCGCGTGCGCGGTGAGGGCGGCGCTCAGCTCCGGCCATCCGGCCGGGTTGTTCTCGGCCAACGACAGCAGCCGGGCCACGGCCCGCCGGTCGCCCTCGGCCGCCGCGGCGACCAGACCCGCGATCCCGGCGCCGGCCGCGGCGGGCCGTACCGGCCCGGTGTCCCGCTGGTTCGCCCGCACCGATCCAGTGTCCACCCGGCCGTCCGGTTCCCGGGGACCTTCAGCGAACCGAGGCTGTGACCCGGTCAGGGCCGTCGGGGACCCGGTCAGGCCGTCGGGACGCGCAGGATGAGAGCGTCGCCCTGGCCGCCACCGCCGCACAGACCAGCGGCACCCAGGCCGCCACCGCGGCGGGCCAGCTCCTTGATCAGAGTCAGGGCGATGCGGGTGCCGGAGGCGCCGAGCGGATGACCGATCGCGATCGCGCCGCCGTTGACGTTGACGATCTCGGGGTTGAGGCCGAGTTCGCGCACCGACTGGACCGACACCGCGGCGAACGCCTCGTTGATCTCGACGAGGTCGAGGTCGGCGGGGGTCAGGCCCTCCTTGGCCAGCGCCGCGGTGATCGCGTTCGACGGCTGGGAGTGCAGGGTGGCGTCGGGGCCGGCGACGAAGCCGTGGTGGCCGACCTCGGCGAGGATCGGCAGGCCGAGCTCCTCGGCCTTGGCCCGGCTGGCCACGATGACCGCGGCGGCGCCGTCGGAGAGCTGGGAGGCGGAGCCGGCGGTGATCGTGCCGTCCTTGCCGAAGGCGGGACGCAGGCGGGCGAGCGACTCCGCGGTGGTGTCGGCGCGCACCCCCTCGTCGGCGCTGATCACCAGTGGCTCGCCGCGACGCTGGGGCACGGTGACCGGGACGATCTCGTCGTCGAACAGGCCGTTCTTGGCGGCGGCGGCGGCCCGCTGGTGCGAGCGGGCGGCGATCTCGTCCTGCTCGGCGCGGGTGATGGCCAGCCGGCCGTTGTGCCGGTCGGTGCTGGCGCCCATCGAGACCTGGTCGAACGCGCACAGCAGCGCGTCGGTGTCGATCGAGTCGGTCAGGGCGGTGTCGCCGTACTTCACCCCGGCGCGCAGGGAGCGGACCAGGTGCGGCGCGGCGGTCATCGACTCCATCCCGCCGGCGACGACCAGGTCGAACTCGCCGGCGGCGATGTAGGTGTCGGCCAGGGCGATCGCGTCCAGCCCGGACAGGCACAGCTTGTTGATGGTGACCGCGGGGACCCGCATCGGGATGCCGGCCTCGACAGCGGCCTGTCGGGAGGCGATCGGACCCGCGCCGGCCTGGATGGCGTGCCCCAGGATCACGTAGTCGATCTGGTCGCCGGTGAGCCCGGCCCGCTCCAGCGCGCCGCGGATCGCGATGCCGCCGAGCTGCGCCGCGGTGAAGCCCCTGAGCGCCCCCGAGAGCTTCCCGATCGGTGTCCGCGCACCGGCCACGATCACGGAACCCGGCATGCCTGCCTCCTCATCGCCCCGCCGGCAACGTGCCCGCCGGTATCCAGCCCGCCGGCATCGTGCCCACTGGGCCTCGCCCCTCTGACTCGGGACACCACGCTCGTTCCCGTGGACACCACGATAACGTGATCTTGCTCGTGGCGCCCGCGTCGTGTGGCCCCACGGCCCGGCCACACGACGGGCTCGGGCCGCTGCCACCCGGACCGGGACACCCCGCCCGCGGCGGTCGTGGCCGGGCGTCCCGGGGGCGCCGCCGTCAGGACAGCGAGCCGCAGCCTGGGACGAAGGGAGACGTGTCGGAGGGCAGCCGCACGGTGCTGGTGGCCGGGCTGCCGGTCACGGTCAGGCCGTCCCTGCTCAGGGTCAGCGCCGTGGTGGTGACGGAGAACGCGTTTCCGTCCGTGGAGGTTCCGACGCTGATCTCGAGGTCGTGGTCGCCGCAGCGAAAACCGCTGGCGGTGTTGGTGTGCGTCCCTGAGGTCAGGGTGAGCCCGGTGGGCAGGGCGACGGCGACCAGGGTGTCGAGGCCGATGTAGTGCAGCAGCGCGTAGCTCTTCGTGCCGCCGCTGTCGCTGGTCTGCACCAGCAGCTCACCGAAACCGTCACCGTCGATGTCGACGACGGCGCTTGTCAGCGGCACGGAGATCTCGGGCAGGGTCACCCGGGCGACAACCGCGTCCCGCGAGAACGTCACCCTGACGGTG
The DNA here is from genome assembly GCF_023243055.1 of Frankia sp. AgPm24. Classification (NCBI taxonomy): domain Bacteria; kingdom Bacillati; phylum Actinomycetota; class Actinomycetes; order Frankiales; family Frankiaceae; genus Frankia; species Frankia sp. AgPm24. The sequence continues at coordinate 51,103 of NZ_JALKFW010000206.1, forward strand.
GCGCCGTCGGACGACACGTCCTCGGAGCGACCGTCCCCGTCGATGTCACCGGCCCCCGCCGGCCTGGCGGCCGGGCTGGGCAGCGGCGGACTGTTGACACCGGGGCCCGTCGAGGACGACGGTGAGCTGGGACTCGCCGACACCGTGGGCGAGATGGTCGCCGGCGAGGTCGGCCGGGTGCCGGGCGATCTGGACGGTGTGCTGGTGCCCCCGCCGGTGCCGGTAGCCGAACCGCCGCCACCGGATGACTGGCCACCACCATGGGTGGAACCCGAGCCGCTGGGCCCGGAGCCGGTGCCGGCCTGGGTCGGACCGGTGTAGTTGCTCGGCATCACCGGGGGGGCCGCGGGTTCGACCAACTGGTTGGACGGACTGGGTCGGATCGCGACCACGGCCAGCGCGATCAGCGCGGCCATCACCATCCCGCCAAGGGTGAACACCGGCAGCCGCCAGCGGCGCCGACGATCGATACCGGCCCGGATCTGCCGGTAGGCGTCCGCGGAGGGCCGGATCGGGTCGACCGCCTCGCTGAGCAACCGTGTGAGCTCGTTCGGTTCCAACGTGCTCACCGCAGCCCTTCCAGCTTGCCGCTGAGCGCGGACAGCCCCCGGGAGGTGTAGGCCTTCACCGAGCCGACGCTGCAGCCCATCACCGCCGCCGCGTCCGCCTCGGACATGTCGGCGTAGTAGCGCAGGACGACCGCCTCTCGCTGACGCCGCGGCAGCTCACGCAGTGCCTGGATGACGGCGGCCCGCTCGACCAGAGAGTAGGCCCCCTCCTCGGCACTCGCGGCATCGGGCATCGGCTTCGGGGCATGCTTAAGAGCGACGAGTCGACGACGCAGCGTGGAGCGTGCGAGATTGACGACTGTCTGCCGAAGGTAGGCCAGGGCCTTGTCCCGGTCCTGGAGCCGCCCCCAGGCCGCATGCACCCGGATGTAGGCGTCCTGGACGACCTCCTCGCACAGGCCGATGTCGTCCAGCAGCAGCGCGGCGAGACGCACGAGCGACCGGTAGTGCTCGGAGTACAGGGCGGTCAGGGCGGCGTCCGCGTCCCGCGCGACATCGCTACGGGCGGCGTCGCTCCGCGCAGGCACGGGCCGCCACCCTTCTACGACAGTCATGGGCGCGGTCACGCCACGTTGGACGCCGACCTGGCCCTCGAAGTTGCCCCGAACTCACCACGGGTTGTCCGAATCGTTCTATCGCGTCGCGTGCCAAACAGACAGCCCCCACCCCCTGCCACCGCATCGCGACACGCCGCCGCGCTCCGCCACCGTGCGGCGCCCGGGACCCATCACCCGCCGCTGGAGGCCGACCGTGAAGGACATCGTCGAGGCGATCATCGCCGGGCTCCCGCCGTCCGAGGCCCGTCATGCCGAGTTCGCCCAGTTCACGGTGCCCGATTCGTACCGTGCCGTGGTGGTTCGCCGGGACGAGACGGCCATGTTCGACGGCCTGCCCACCCAGGAGAAGGACCCGCGCCGCTCGCTGCATGTCGACGAGGTACCGACCCCGGAACTCGGCCCCGGTGAGGCGCTGGTCGCCGTCATGGCCTCCTCCGTGAACTACAACACTGTCTGGACTTCGATCTTCGAGCCGGTGCCGACGTTCGGGTTCCTGTCCCGCTATGGCCGGACGTCCGCCCTTGCGGCTCGTCATGACCAGCCGTATCACGCGGTGGGGTCCGATCTGGCCGGAGTCGTGCTGCGGACAGGACCAGGAGTACATGTCTGGTCCCCGGGGGACGAGGTCGTGGCGCACTGCCTGTCGGTCGAGCTCGAACACGCCGATGGTCACAACGACACGATGCTGGATCCCGAGCAGCGGATCTGGGGTTTCGAGACGAACTTCGGTGGCCTGGCCGAGCTTGCCCTGGTCAAGGCCAACCAGCTCATGCCCAAACCCGCGCATCTCACCTGGGAGGAGGCCGCCGCCCCCGGTCTGGTCAACTCGACCGCCTACCGGCAGCTGGTCTCCACCAACGGGGCGACGATGAAGCAGGGCGACATCGTGCTGATCTGGGGTGCCTCGGGCGGGCTGGGCTCCTACGCCACCCAGCTGGCGCTGCGCGGTGGCGCGATTCCGGTGTGTGTGGTCTCCTCGCCGGCCAAGGCGGCGCTGTGCCGGGCGCTCGGTGCCGACCTGGTCATCGACCGGGCCGCCGAGGGCTACCGGTTCTGGCGCGACGAACACACCCAGGACCCTTCGGAGTGGCAGCGGTTCGGCCGTCGCATCCGCGAGCTCACCGGCGGGGAGGACCCGGACATCGTGTTCGAACACCCCGGACGGGAGACCTTTGGCGCCTCCGTCTATGTGGCCAGGCGTGGCGGGACGATCGTCACCTGCGCGTCGACGAGTGGATTTCGCCATGAGTTCGACAATCGTTACCTGTGGATGCACCTCAAGCGGGTGATCGGCACGCATTTCGCGAACTACCGGGAGGCGTGGGAGGCCAATCGCCTGGTCTGCCGGGGGATGATCCACCCGACCCTCTCCCGGGTGTACCCACTTGCCGAAACCGGCCAGGCCACCCGGGATGTGCACCGCAACGTCCATCAGGGCAAGGTCGGTGTCCTGTGTCTGGCTCCGTCCGAAGGGCTGGGTGTGCGCGACGAACAGCTACGCGCCCGCCACCTGAGGGCAATCAACCGGTTCCGTGGCGTGTAGTCGCGGAATTCGCGACGGGCCCAAACACCGGCTGGCCTCACGCTGTGCCGCAGCGTCTGAGATGCTCAGGTCCTATGACCGAACACACCGATCTGATCCCGATGGCCGGCGAGTCCGGCGGGACCCCCGCGTTCGACCTGGTGCGTCGTGGCTACGACCCCAACCAGGTCACACACCACGTGAACTGGTTGACCGAACAGCTCCACGAGGCCGAGGCGCACCGGGCGGCAGCCGAGGCCGCGGCGTCGGAGGCGGCGAGCGAGGCGGCCCGGGTCCGTGACGACCTGGCCGCCAACCGTCCCGCCTGGGAGGAGTTCGGTGGCCGGGTCACCCAGATCCTCCAGCTCGCCGAGGAGGAGGCCGCCACCGTCCGCGCCGAGCGGACCAGGGAGGCCGAGGCCCGGCTCGAGGAGGCCCGGCGCATCGTCACCGAGGCCGAGGCCGCGCGGGAGAAGACCCTGCGCGACGCCGACGAGCAGGCCGCCTCGATCGTCTCGACGGCGCGCGCCGAAGCCGAGCGGATCGTGGACCTCGCCCGTTCGACCGCGGCCGCGGCCGAGGACGAGTCCCGGCGGCGTCTCGGCGACCTCGAACGCCAGCGTGAACAGGTCACCACCCAGCTCGCCGCCCTGCGCGACCAGGTGACGACCCAGCTCGGTGCCCTGCGCGACAAGCTGACCGCCGCGAGCGCCTCGATCGCCTCGATCGAGGCCACCCCGATGGACGACCGCAAGGCGCTCACCGCCGAGCCGCAGGCCCTGCCGGCCCCCGCCGGGCGCGGCGCCTGACCGCACCCGCACGGCCCTCGGGCGTGGCGCCGTCGGGCGCCGTGGTCCGTTCGGCGGTCCGGGTGGTTCATGGTGGCCCCAGGGGTCGGTCAGCCCTGCGGGCCGGGCGTCAGCCTGCCTGGTTCGGCCGTGGCCGGGACGCGCGACAACGGCGCTCCCAGCAGCCGCGGTGCCAGTGCCGGCGGTCGTCGACCCGCTCCGGCTGCCACACGACCAGATGCGGCGTGCCCGGTCTGATCTCGTGATCACAGCCGGGGCACCGGTACATCTTCACCGACGCCGCCCCGCTGAGCGACCGGACGGTCCACTCGCCGTCGCGCAGCCGCACCACCGGGTCCGCGATCCACCACACACCCGGCCGCGGCCCCGTGTCCCGTTCACGTTCACGCTCGTGCCCGGATCGCCGCCGTCGCTGTACGCCCCCGCCACGGCGTGCCCCGCGGGTCACGAGCGTGTGGTTCCACCTGCCGGACCGGAGCCGCCCCGGCCACGATCCCGGTCCCTGTCCCGCCGCCCTCGCCACGGGCCGGACCCGGCACCGCCACCCGCCGGACCGGCATCGGACTCGGTCACCCAGTCCGCCCGGCTCACGACCTCACCGTCGACGATGCGCGGGGCTTCCCCGCCCGACGCACCGCGTGCCGCGTGCCCCGGCCGGACCCGGTCGATGCCGGCCACGACCAGTGACCGTGCCACCTTCGCCTTGCGCACAGCTCCCGCGGGGCTCGCCAACGCCGCCGAGGCGCCGATGAGCACCTGGAAACCACGGTCGCTGCCGCGCCAGTGCTCCCGCAGAATCGGCTCGCCGGCGCCGACCACCAGCCGACGGAACGCGAACGCCACGATCGCCACATCATCGAGCTGGCCGACGACGGGGATCATGTTCGTCACCCGGTTCTTCGGCGACGCCAGATAGGCCAGCGCCACCGCGGCCTCCACCTTCGCCGAGTGCGGCACCCGCGGATCGGCGACCACCCGACGCAACATCACGACGAGGTCGGGCAGAAAGGTCACGACCTCCCGGCCAAAGGTCAGCAGAGCGTCCTTGTCGAGCGTGGCCATCGCCGCCGTGCCACCTCCCAGCTACCCGCCAGTACCCAGCTACCCGCCGGTACCTGTGATCACCTGTACCAGCGATCACGCATCCGCAAACCGGGCATCCGGTCGACCGACCACATTCTAGTGCGCGTCACCGACCCTCCTCGGCCGCCGACACCACCGGGTGGGGGCCTCCCGGTGGCCTCACACCGGCGCGCGACGGCTGTGTTCCCGAAAGCCCCGTCCCGTCTTGCGACCGAGAAAGCCAGCACGAACCAGCTGCTCGAGCAACGCGGCGGGTGCGAGGCCCGGCTCGCGGAACTGTTCGTGCAACGACCGGGTGATGGCCAGGGTGACGTCCAGTCCGATCACGTCCGCGAGCGCGAACGGCCCCATCGGATGGGCACACCCGAGCGTCATCGCCGTGTCGATGTCCTCCATCGTGGCGTAGTGGGCCGCCACCATGCGGATCGCGTCGCCCAGATACGGGAACAGCAGTGCGTTGACGATGAAGCCCGCCCGGTCGGCGCAGCGCACCGGCTGCTGCCCCGCCGCTCGGGCCAGCGCCAGTACCGTCTCGGTCGCCGCCGCCCCCGTGAGCACCGTCGGCACCACCTCGACCAGACGCATCGCCGGCGCCGGGTTGAACCAGTGCATCCCCACGACATCCCGCGGCCGGCTCGTCGCCGTGGCGCATTCGATCACCGGCAGGGATGACGTGGTCGTCGCGAGCACCGCCCCCGGTCGGGCCACCTTGTCCAGATCGCTGAACAGCGCCCGTTTGACCGCCAGATCCTCGACCACGGCCTCGATGAGGATGTCGCAGTCGCCGAGATCTCCCAGGTCGGTCGTGGTCCGCAGCCGGCCGAGCGCCGCCGCACGCTCGTCCTCGGTACACCGTCCACGGGTCACCGCGGCCGCCAGCGCGGCGTCCAACCGTCCCCGCACTCCCCCGGCCGCGGCGGGATCCGCCTGGTCGGGACGGCGCACCCGCACCACCACCTCATGCCCGCTGCGCAGCAGCACCTGCGTGATCCCCAGCGCCATCGTGCCGCCGCCCACCACCCCGCACACGCGTACCGGCCGGGAGGGCGGCGCTGCCGCTGCCGGTACCGCTGCTGGTGTCGGGTCGCCCGGCACCGTCCCGTTCGAGTCCGGGCCGGTGGCCGGCGGGTAGGTGTGGAAGCCCCGTCCGGACTTGCGTCCCAGCAGGCCGGCGGCGACGAGCTGGCCGAGCAGCGGCGCCGGCGCGTGGCGGCGATCGCCGGTCTGGGCGAACATCGAGTCGAGGATCTCCCGGGCGGTGTCCAGCCCGATCAGGTCGAGCAGGGCGAGCGGCCCCATCGGATGCCCGCAGCCCAGCCGCATCGCGGTGTCGATGTCGGACGCGGTGGCGAAGCGGGCCTCGGCCATCCGCACCGCGTCGTTGAGATAGCCGAACAGCAGGGCGTTCGCGATGAACCCGGCCCGGTCGGCGGTCACGACCGGTGTCTTGCCGGCCGCCTCGGCCACCTCGACCACCATCGCCAGCGCATCGGGGTCGGTCACCACCGTGCGCACCACCTCGACCAGGCGCATCACCGGCGCCGGGTTGAACCAGTGCATGCCCAGGACGCGCTGCGGTCGTCCCGTCCCGGCGGCGAGCTCCAGCACCGACAGCGAGCTGGTGTTGGTCGCGAGCACCGTGTCCGGCGCGGCCAGCTCGTCCAGCCGGGCGAGCAGTGCCGCCTTGGCCTCCAGCCGCTCCTCGACGGCCTCGATGACCAGTCCGCAGCCGCTCGTCCCCGCGGCGGCGACCGCCGCGAGATCGGTGCCAAGCCGCAGCCGGGCGACCACGGCGTCGTGCCCGGCGGCATCAAGCTGACCGTGCGCCCTGGCCCGTTCGAGCGATCGCGCCACCCGTTCACCGCCGCGGCGCAGCGCGTCGGCGTCCCGCTCGATTCCGACCACCGTGAACCCCGCCCGGGCGAGCGCCTCGGCGATCCCCGCGCCCATCGTGCCCAGTCCCACGACGGCGATCGGCCGCTCCGACAACGACATCTCGGCCATGCCACGCTCCCCGCTACCGACGGTGATACCGCGGACGCGCCGATCCTCCCAGGCCACCCCCGGCCCGGCCCGACGATCATCCGCCGGCGAACCACGGCCATGGTTCACGACGCCCCGGTGCGAGGCCGCGGATGTGCGGGATGTGCGGGATGTGCGGGGGTCGCCGTGGGGGCGAGGGTCAGAACAGGGTGGGGATGGAGGGTTCCAGGCCGCGCAGGTCGTCATAGTCAACGACGGCGCAGCCCAGGCCGCGGTCGGCGGCGAGCAGACGGGCCTGGGGGGTGATGGACTGGGCCGCGAGGATGCCCCGCACCGGGCGCGGCAGCGCCGGATCATCACGCAGCCGGGCCAGGTAGCGGGTGAGCTGCTCGACCCCGTCGATCTCACCCTTGCGCTTGATCTCGACGGCGACCGTGGAGCCGTCGAGATCGCGGCAGAGCAGGTCCACGGGACCGATGCCGGTCTCGTACTCCCGGCGGACCAGGGTGAGCCCGGGTGCGATCGCGTCCGGACGGTCGGCCAGCAGGACCTGCAGATGCGCCTCGACGCCATCCTTGCGCAGGCCGGGGTCGATCCCCAGCTCATGGCTGGAGTCGTGGAGCACGTCCTCGATGGTGATGATGAGCTGTTCGGACGCCTTGTTGGTCACCCGCCACACGCCGGGCTCCTCGGCGATGACACAGGGCGGGCTCATCCAGTTCAGCGGTTTGTACGCTCGGCCATCCGCGTGGATGGACACCGAACCGTCCGCCTTGACCAGCACGAGCCGTACCGCGCTTGGCAGATGGGCGGTGAGCCGCCCGACGTAGTCGACGCTGCACCGAGCGATCACCAACCGCATGCGGTCACGGTACCGCGCCCGATCCGGCCCCCCTGCCCGACCCCCGACCGCCAGCAGTCGTCCGGCGCCCGCCGAACGCCCACGACAGACGAGCGGCAGGACCGTCAGGAAGATCCCCCGGCGGACGGGTTCGCGGCGCCGCGGTGGTGTTGGAGGACCAGGTCATCGAGCAACGCCCGGCGCCCGGCGTAGCGCTGGCCCAGGGACTGGGCCTTCTCGGCGCCCAGCCGCGCCAGCCGGACGGGGTCGGAGTTGTCCTGCATGTCGGCGTGTTTGACGACGACGGCCAGCGGGTCGGCGGCGACCCGGGCCAGGTAGTCGCGCATGGACTCGTCCGGACGATGCGAGAGCGCGTCCACCGCGGCGACGACCGGGGTCGGATATCCGGCCGTGGTCAGGTACTCCAGCGTGATCTCGCTGTCCTCGACGACGTCATGCAGGATCGCGGCGAACTGGGCGGCCAGGGGGTCGACCCCGGCCGGTCCGGCGGTGCGGGACACCGTCTCCATGACCCGACGGGGATGGCCGATGTACTCGTCACCGGCCTTGTCCCGTTGCCCGGCGTGCATCCGGGTCGCCAGCGCCACCGCGTCCTCGAGCGAGGGCACCGCCGGAGCAGCCGCGGCGGGGCTGGCAGGGGTGGCAGAGCTGGCAGGGGTGGCAGGGGTGGCAGGGGTGGCGGAGGTGGCAGGGGTGCCGTCAGGAGGACTCGAGCCCATGAGCTGACCGTACGACCTCCAGGATGTTCAGGATGATGGCGTCCAGCTCGAAGTCACGGGGAGTGAAGACGCCGGCCACGCCGAGTCGGGTCAGGCGTTGTGCGTCGGCCGGCGGGATGATGCCCCCGACGATCACCGGCAGGTCGCCGGCACCGGCGGCCCGCAGCCCACCGATTACCTCCGTCGCCAGGTCCAGATGGGCACCGGAGAGGATGGACAGGCCCACCACGTGGACGTCCTCCTCGATCGCCGCGGCCACGATCTGCGCCGGCGTCAACCGGATGCCCTGGTAGATCACTTCGAATCCGGCGTCACGGGCCCGCACCGCGATCTGTTCGGCACCGTTGGAGTGCCCGTCCAGACCGGGCTTGCCGATCAGCAGCCGGACCGGCCGCCCCAGCTCGGCCCGGGTGCGCACGACCAGCTCACGCACCTCGTCCGCCCGCGAACGTCCCCCAGCGCCCACCTCACCCCCGCTGGACGGGACACCTGCCGTGGACGAGCCGCCGGCCGTGGACGAGGCGCCCGGGGCGGTGGTGCGGGTGGCGCCGGCGACGCCGGTCGGGGCGCGGTACTCGCCGAAGATCTCACGAAGAGTGTCGGTCCACTCGCCAGTGGTCACCCCGGCGCGGACGCAGGCCAGGGTGGCGGGCATCAGGTTCGCGGTGGTCGCGGCGGCGGCGCGCAGCTCGAGCAGGGCCGCGCGGACAGCGGCCGCGTCCCGTCCGGCCCGCCAGGCGGCGACGGCACGCTGCGCCGCCTTCTCGGCCTCGGGGTCGACCGGCTGGATCGCCGCGTCCAGCTCGGCGAGCAGTGGGTTCGGCTCGGTCTCGGTGAACCTGTTCACGCCGACGACGACCTGGGTACCGTCCTCGATCCGGGCCCGGCGGTCGGCCTGGGCGGACACCATCGCAGACTTCAGGTAGCCGCTTTCCACGGCGGCCACCGCGCCACCCATCGCCTGCACCCGGTCGATCTCCGCGCGGGCGCTGGCGACCAGCTCGTCCACCCGGGCCGCCACGACGACCGAGCCCTCGAAGAGATCCTCGTGCTCGAGCAGATCGGTCTCGTGCGCGAGGATCTGCTGGATGCGCAGCGACCACTGCTGGTCCCACGGCCGGGGCAGGCCCAGCGCCTCGTTCCAGGCCGGTAGCTGCAACGCGCGGCAGCGAGCGTTCTTCGACAGTGTCACCCCGAGGGTCTCCAGCACGATCCGGATGATGTTGTTCTCCGGCTGTGCCTCGGTCAGGCCGAGCGAGTTGACCTGCACGCCGTAGCGGAACCGGCGGGCGGCCGGGTCGGTCACCCCGTAGCGGGTGCGCAGCAGCTCGTCCCAGAGGGCGACGAACGCGCGCATCTTGCACAGTTCCTCGACGAACCGCTCGCCGGCGTTGACGAAGAAGGACACCCGCCGGCAGACCTCGCTCATCCGCTCCGGCGTGCCGATGCCCGCGGCGGCCACCGCGTCCAGCACGGCGATCGCCGAGCAGATCGAGAAGGCGAGCTCCTGCACCGGGGTGGCGCCGGCTTCCTGGAGGTGGTAGCTGCAGATGTTGATCGGGTTCCAGCGCGGCAGTTCCGCGACCGCGTAGGCGATGACGTCGGTGACCAGGCGCAGGGACGGCCCGGGTGGGAAGACATACGTCCCGCGGGAGAGGTACTCCTTGATGATGTCGTTCTGGGTGGTGCCGGCGAGCTGCGCCGGGTCGGCGCCCTGCTCCTGCGCGACGACCTGGTAGAGCGCCAGCAGCCACATCGCCGTGGCATTGATCGTCATGGACGTGTTCATCCGCGCCAGCGGGATCTCGTCGAACAGCTGGCGCAGGTCACCCAGATGCGCGATCGGCACGCCCACCCGGCCGACCTCACCGCGGGCCAGCGGATGGTCCGGGTCATAGCCTGTCTGGGTGGGTAGGTCGAAGGCGACCGACAGGCCGGTCTGCCCCTTGGCCAGGTTGCGCCGGTAGAGCGCGTTGCTGCGCGCCGCGCTCGAATGCCCCGCGTAGGTCCGAAAGATCCAGGGCCGGTCCCGAGCCGCTGCCGCCGGCTCCACTGGTGTCATCGCCGCGGCCTCATTTCCGAGCGGGCCGCGCCGGCGGCCGGGGACGGACGTGTTCCCGCCCCGGCCGAGCGGACGGCGGGCGAGGGCATGAGACTACGACCACACGCCCCGCCGGCGCTCACCGAACGTCCATACCCCGCTACCCGCTCAGGCGCCGATGCAGGGCTGCAGCGAACCCTTCCAGACGTCCACCAGGGCCTTGGGGATGCTGTCGCAGGCTCCGGCGCCGTGGCTCACGATCGTCCAGGGCCCGGACCCGATCCGGCGCCACACGTGCGGATCGGCCGGCGGGCTGGCGGCACCGGCGACGTTGATCCGGCCGATCGCCCAGTACTGGTCCTGCGCGGCGTCCACACCCTCGACCGCACCGAAGTACATGCCCTCCACCACCGTCACCTGCGCGGCGGTGACAGTGGTGGAGGGATCGGTCTCCTTGATCTCGGCCGCCACGGTGAACTGCAGGGCCAGGCGGAGCGCCGCCGGGTTCGGTTCGGAGTTGAGCACCATCTGGTGTGCCGCGCCCGGGCTGCGCGTGGCCGCCCAGGACGGCGTCCCCTGCACCGGGCTGAGTTCGGCCGCGGGCGTCTGACCGGTCGCGGTGTCGCCGGCGGAGTGGTCACGATCGGCGGTGGCGAACCCGATCCCCAGGCCGAGCACGATCGCGACGACGAACGCCACGATCACCACGACGGGTCGCAGCTCACGCGCCCCGAGCAGCCCCACGGGCCGCGCGCCGCGTTCGCTGGCGATATCCACCTGCGCGGGCACCTCCACGTCCTGCACGCCTCCGTCCAACCTCCACCGTGCCGTGACCGGCGAGCCGCCACCCGTAGGCCGAACCCGATCAGCACGTACCCGGCAAGCATGCCCCATCCGACGGGCGCGCGGCAGGCAGGCACACCCTGGATGACACACCGCTTTCCTTTGGGTTCGATCCGCTTACCAGACGATCGGATCGCACCATCGCCATCATCCTCCGCAGCCAGCGAAACACCGCACGATTCGCCGACCCGGCCGCGAGGCTGCGGCCACGTGCGTCCAGACGCGGTCCACCGACCACCAGATGTGGCCAGCCCGCGGGGACGGATCGGCCCGCATCGGTCGGGAACCCGCCGACCGATGCGAACGTCTGGGACGATGGACGGCGGGCCAGGCGAGCCACGCCAGGCCGGACGGGCCGCCTCGGAGCAGCGGGGCGTCGGGAGGTGTCGGGCGGCCGTGAACACGGCGGAGTTCCTCATCGGGCCGACGGTGCTGGTGGTGGTACTGGGGCTGCTGCTCATCGCGGCGCGGTGGGCGAGCACTCCGCTGCGGGCCCTGCCCCGCGGTATCCCGCTCGGTCACGACTTCGGGCTGCTCGTGCCCGTCGCCATCGTCGACACCCCGGCCGAGGTGACCCTCGCCCAGGCGGTCCTGTGCACCCAGGGCATCCGCTCCACGTGGGCGATGGCGATGACCCCGCTGCACATCGACGCGTCCGGCAACATCCTGTCCCGCCCGCGCCACCGCCGCCACGTGCTCGTCTTCGGCGTGGACGCCGCCCGCGCCACCCGCACCCTGCGCCCGCCCCGCGGCGGTCAGCTCCCCTACGCCTGACCCCGGGGCGCCGGCCCTCCCACCCGAGCGGCGGACGAGTGGATGGCCGGTGGCACCTTCAGGCGACCGCGCGGTCCCGGACGCGGGTGATGTCGGCGCCCAACGCCCGCAGATCCTCGACGAAATGGGCGTAGCCGCGGTCGATGTGGTGCACCTCGGTCACCTCGGTGACCCCGTCGGCGACCAGACCCGCGAGCACCAGGGCCGCCCCCGCCCGCACGTCCGAGGCCATCACCCGCGTACCGGTCAGCCGAGCGGCCTGGCGCACGACGACATGATGGCCGTCGGTACGCAGATCGGCGCCCAGGGTGTGCAGCTCCCGGCAGAACACGAACCGACTGTCGAACACGTTCTCGGTGATCAGCGACGTGCCGGAGCTGATCGCCTCCAGTGCGATCACCTGCGGCAGCAGATCCGTCGGGAACCCCGGGTACGGCAGGGTCACCACATCGATCGAACGCGGCCGCTGCGACCCTGTCACCCGAAACCCGTCCCCGCGCACGTCGACCTGCGCTCCGGCCTCGACCAGCTTCTCCAACACGATCGCGAGATGCTCCACCCGACCGCCACGGATCAGCACGTCCCCGCCGGTCATCAGCGCGCCGACCGCGTACGTCCCGGCGACGATCCGATCCGCCACCGTCTCGTGCTCCACGGCGGAGAGCCCGTCCACTCCGTCCACCACGAGCGTGGACGACCCCGCCCCACCGATCTGCGCCCCCATCGCCGTCAGCATCGCGCACAGGTCGGCGATCTCCGGCTCGCGCGCGGCGTTGTCGATGACGGTCGTGCCCTTCGCCAGCACCGCCGCCATCACCAGGTTCTCGGTGGCGCCGACGCTGGGAAAGTCCAGCCAGATCGACGCCCCCTGCAACCGCCCGTCGGTGCGCGCGACGAGCACCCCGTCCTCCACGTCCACCACCGCACCGAGCTGGGTCAGCCCGTTGACGTGGATGTCCAGCGCCCGCGACCCGATCGCGTCCCCGCCGGGCAGCGCCACCCGCGCCTCACCGCGGCGCGCCACCAACGGCCCGAGCACCGCCACGGACGCCCGGATGCGCCGCACCAGATCACCATCGGCGGCTCCCCCGGCGTCCTCGGGCATGTCGATGCACAACCGCCCGCCCGCCGCGCCGCCCCCCGAGGGTGTCTCCCACTCCCGGTGCCGGCTCACGGTGGCACCCAGCCCCGTGAGCACGTCCGCCATCACCGTCACGTCAAGGATGTCGGGGACGGCTGTCAGGACCGTCCGGCCGGGAGCCAACAGACTCGCGGCCATCAACTTCAGCACCGAGTTCTTCGCACCCGGAACGGCGACCTCACCGATCAACCGGGTGCCGCCAGTCACCACGAAGCGTTCCACGGATCTCGATGCTAGGTCCTGGCCGGAAGATCTTCACCGGCCCCCACCACTTTGACCACAAGCACACCTAGTAATCGCCTTGTCTCCCAGCGCCCTCCGCCAGGCTCGCAGCGCCCTCCGCAAGGACCGACACCCCGTCGTGCACCCGCACGAACGCCTCATCCCGGCCCGCCAGAGCGTCCGCCACCCGCACCGCGAACACCCCCTCGAACCGTGTCTGCACCTCGCCGATCGAAAGCCAGCCGACCTCCGACGCCTCCTCCGTGCTGGCGGCGACCGTCTCGCTCTCGGCCGCGCAAAGAAACACCATCGCCACCACCGCCCGCGGCAGATTCAGATACACACCGGTGAGCCGTAGGGGTCGGACGAGCAGACCGGTCTCCTCCGCGATCTCCCGCCGCACCCCGTCGTGGATCGACTCGTCCCGCTCGAGCACGCCACCCGGAATCTGCCATTCCCCGGTATCCCGCCGCCTGATCCCAAGAACTTCCCCGTTCGCACGGAGCACCACGCCCGCTACGCTCACCGAATGCATGCACGGAACGTACTCTTTGTCTCACAGAAGTCGACGTGACCGACACGCTGCCCGAACGGCTGGCACGACTTCCAGCCGAGACCCATCCCTCGTTCGGGACCGCGGCCCGCGCACTGCTGTCCGAGCCAGCGGCGGGCGATGACGCGTTGACCGCCACAGTCGACAACTCCGACCTTCCGGAGCAGACCCGGTTCAACGCCTTCTACTGCCTACAGGTGCGAGCCTGGCGGCGCCGGGATCATCGACGCCACCGAGCAAACACCGACCGCTACCAGTCCGCCTTCGGCGAGCACCCGATGTTCTACTTTCTCCAGGCCGAGTACTACGCCACGCTCGACGACGAGCCCGCCAACCTGGACGCCGCCCTCACCTTCGCGGTGGAGGCCGTCACGCGTCTGCCGGGAGTGCCCGGCGTCCTTCACCTTGCCGCACAGATCATTGCGGACCGCCACGAACGCGAGCCGGAACAGGATCGACGCCCGCTCCTTGACGCCGAGCGCTATATCCGTCAGGCGATCGCGCTCAGCGAGGGTGGCTACCCTCGCTATCACGCCACCCATGCGCGCATCGCGACATTACGCGGCTCCTTCGCCGCCGCCCGCGTGAGCATCGCTCGGGCCATTGAGGACGAGGACAGCGCAGGCGCCGAATACCCCCTGCGCATGGGCGATTATCAGATCATTCGCGCCCGCATCCAGTACGCCCAGGAGGCTGAGCGCCTCGCTGAACGGCAGGAGGCTGCCGTACGGGAACTCCGTCAGGTTCGCGGTCAGGTCCTTGAAATCATGGGCCTGCTGGCCGCCGTGATCGCCTTCATCACAACGGCGGCCACCATCGCAGCCGGGCAGCCCGCGAGGCCGGCCGCCGGGCTGCTGACCCTTGCCGGCGGGGTGACGCTGCTGGTCTTCTGGGGATTCCATGTGCTGATCAGCGGATCATCCGGCCATGCGTCGACGAGCCAACGCCTCGCCCCAGCGGTCATCGGTCTGATACTCCTGCTGGCGGGGTTCGTCATGACTGCATGGGGGCCGGCGGATGCGGGTGGTGCAGTGCGTCAGCAGGTCGGACAAGACGCACAATGAGGATGTGGCCGGTGCCCGGCGGGCCGCCGTCTGGGTGATCGACGGTGCGAGCCAGCTGGGCGATCACGCCCTGGTGGAGGGCCGTTCCCCAGCGGCCTGGCTCGCCGCGACAGCCAGCGCCTATCTGGCCCGGATGCCCTGGGCGGAGTCCGGGCGGCCCATACGTGACGTCGTACGTGAGCTCATCCTGTATGTCCGCGAAGCCGGTCGACGCGCGGGGCTGGCCGATGCCGCCGGCTTTCCCAGCGCGACCCTCAGCCTCGTGCGCCTGGTGCACGACCACCTCGAACTCTGCCTGCTCGGAGACAGTCCTGTTCTCGTGCGGCCACCGGGCAGCCCGGCGGCCGCCTTCGTCGACCCGCAGTTCGACGGCGCGGAGGAACGGCTGCTCGACGCGGTCCGCGCGGAGCTTGATCGTGGTGTCGCACCCGCGACCGTCTATGCCCGAGCCCAGGCCACCAACCGGGAACGCCGAATCCAGCGCAACACCCCGGCGGGACTCTGGGTACTGGCGGACATCCCCGAGGCCGCCGAGCACGCGTTCGTCACCACGGTGCCGATCACATCCGGGATGGAGCTGGTGGTGATGTCCGACGGCTTCGCCCGGGCACTGCATCCCTTCGGTCTGGTCACCAGTACCGACGCATTGCTGGACGAGATCGCCGCCGGACGGGCGGAGGCTCTGCTCGACCGACTCCGAACGGCGGAACGAGCCGACTCCGCCCGAGTGGCCTTCCCGCGATTCAGCATCAGCGACGACGCGACCATGCTGCACGCCCGGCTGTCCCGGACGGACTGACGGCCCCGCGCGTCGGGCCGGCCCGCTTCCTAGACTGGGGGCATGGCGGTACACCTGACCCGGATCTACACCCGTACCGGTGACGACGGGACGACGGCGCTCGGTGACATGTCCCGGGTGGCGAAGACGGATCCGCGGCTGGCCGCCTACGCCGACGTCGACGAGGCGAACGCGGCGATAGGCGTGGCACTGGCCCTCGGCGGGCTGGCGGACGAGGTGCGCACCGTGCTCGGGCAGGTCCAGAACGACCTGTTCGACGTCGGCGCCGACCTGTGCACCCCGGTCGTGGCGGACCCGCCGTATCCGCCGCTGCGGATCACCGAGGGCTATGTCGACCGGCTGGAGGAGGCCTGCGACCGGTTCAACGCCGATCTGCCGAAGCTCGCCTCGTTCATCCTCCCCGGTGGGACGCCGGGTGCCGCTCTGCTGCACACCGCCCGCACGGTCGCCCGGCGGGCCGAGCGGTCGGTCTGGGCGCTGCTCGAGGCCGACCCGGAGCACACCGGTCCCCTGCCGGCCCGTTACCTCAACCGGCTCTCGGACCTTCTGTTCATCCTCGCCCGCATCGCGAACCCCGGCGGCGACATCCTCTGGCGACCCGCGGCCCACGCCTGATCCCCGGGTGGACGTGCGACGGGCGCGTCCCCGTCGTGCGAGGAACGCGCCCGTGAGATACCCGACCGGCTGACGTGAGCCAGCCGGTCGGAACCGCCGGCCGCCCAGCTGACCGGGAGAACCCGGGTGACCGGGACGGCCAGCCGATCCAGGCGGTGGTCAGCTGTTCGGTGTGGTGGTCAGCTGCTCAGAGTGGCGGTTTCGGCCAGGATGCTGACGCCGGAGTGGGTGACGGAGATGAAGCCACCGTCGACCGCCGCGGAGATCTCCTGACCGCCGGTCTTCACCCGGACGGTGCCACCGGGGGCCAGGACCCCCAGCAGCGGCACGTGGCCGGGCAGTACACCGAGGTCACCGTCGGTGGTGCGGGCGATCACCATGTCGGCGTCGCCGGACCACACCTCCTGCTCGGGCGAGACGATCGCGACCCGGATGGGCATCAGAGGTTCTCGGCGTTCTTCTCGGCTTCCTCGATACCACCGCACATGAAGAACGCCTGCTCGGGCAGGTGGTCGAAGTCGCCCTGGGTGAGCCGCTTGAACGAGTCGATCGTCTCGTCCAGCGGGACGAACTTGCCGGGGATGTTGGTGAACTGCTCCGCGACGAAGAACGGCTGCGACAGGAACCGCTGGATACGACGGGCCCGGTTGACGAGGATCTTGTCCTCTTCGGAGAGCTCGTCGATGCCGAGGATGGCGATGATGTCCTGGAGGTCCTTGTAACGCTGCAGGATGCGCTGGACCTCGCGGGCGGTGTCGTAGTGCTCCTGCCCGATGTAGCGCGGGTCGAGGATGCGGGAGTTGGAGTCCAGCGGGCTGACCGCGGGGTAGATACCGAGGTCGGAGATCGACCGGTCGAGCACCGTCTGGGCGTCGAGGTGGGTGAACGTCGTCGCCGGCGCCGGGTCGGTCAGGTCGTCCGCGGGGACGTAGATCGCCTGCAGCGAGGTGATCGAGTGACCGCGGGTGGAGGTGATCCGCTCCTGCAGGACGCCCATCTCGTCGGCCAGGGTGGGCTGGTAGCCCACGGCCGACGGCATCCGGCCGAGCAGGGTCGACACCTCGGAACCGGCCTGGGTGAACCGGAAGATGTTGTCGATGAACAGCAGCACGTCCTGCTTCTGGACATCGCGGAAGTACTCGGCCATGGTGAGGGCGCCCAGCGCCACCCGCAGCCGGGTGCCGGGCGGCTCGTCCATCTGGCCGAACACCAGGGCGGTGTCCTCGATGACGCCGGCCTCGGTCATCTCCAGGAACAGGTCGTTGCCCTCGCGGGTGCGCTCGCCGACGCCGGCGAACACCGACACGCCACCGAACTCCTTGGCGACCCGGCGGATCATCTCCTGGATGATGACGGTCTTGCCGACGCCCGCACCGCCGAACAGGCCGATCTTGCCACCGCGCACGTACGGGGCGAGCAGGTCGATGACCTTGATACCGGTGGTGAACATCTCGGTCTTCGACTCGAGCTGGTCGAACGCCGGGGCCGAGCGGTGGATCGGCCAGCGGGTCTCCGCGTCGACCTTGTCGACGTCGAGCGGGGTGCCGAGCACGTTGAACACGTGCCCCTTGGTGGCATCGCCGACCGGAACGGAGATCGGGGCTCCGGTGTCGCGCACGGGTGCTCCGCGCACGAGGCCGTCGGTCTGCTGCATCGAGATGGCCCGCACGGTGTTGTCACCGATGTGCTGGGCGACCTCGAGGGTCAGCGTCAGGGTCTGGCCGCCGATTGTGCGGTCGACCTCGAGTGCCTGATAGATCTCGGGGAGCTCGTCTGGTGCGAACTCCACGTCGACGACCGGTCCGATGACTCGGGCGACCCGGCCGACTCCCGGGGCCCGGCCCTCCGCCGCAGCCGGCGAGCTGGTGGTGACGGTCATGGCGTCCTCAGTTTCCCATCGTTGCCCGTCGCCGCAGCCTCGGGCTAGCCGTTCTCTGGCACCTGGGGCACTGCGCCGGCGCGGCGGGCTCGTCCCAGCCCGCTACACCGGCGCCGTACCGTCTTACAACGTTGCGATCGTTCCGTTAGTGCCGGTTGCCGGCCCGAGGGTGATCAGCCGGCCGAGGCAAGGGCGTTCGCCCCACCGACGATCTCGGAGATCTCCTGGGTGATGGCGTCCTGCCGGGCCCGGTTGGCCAGGCGGCTGTAGATCCGGGCGAGGTCCTCGGCGTTGTCCGTGGCCGACTTCATCGCCCGCTGCCGCGCGGCGGACTCCGACGCGGCCGATTCCAGCAGCGCCGCGTAGAGCCGGCTTTCGACATACCGGGGCAGCAGCGCGTCGAGCACCGCCTCGGCCGACGGCTCGAACTCGTACTGGGGCAGCGGCGTGCCGGAGGACGCGGCGGGGGCCGCCCCGTCCGACTCGCCGATCGCCTTCGGCAGCAGCCGGTTCGCGACGGCCGTCTGGGTCAGCGCCGAGACGTACTCGGTGTGCACCAGGTGGATCTCGTCGACCCCGCCGTCCTCGCCGCCGGCGACGAACGACGAGATCAGCGCGTCGGCGACCGACTTGGCGTCGGCGTAGGACGGCTGCTCGGAGAACCCGGTGTACTCGCCGTTGATCGTGCGGCCGCGGAAGCGGTAGTACCCGACTCCCTTACGGCCGACGACGTGCAGCTCGATGTCCTTGCCCTCGGCGCGCAGCGTCTCGGTGAGCTCACCCGCCCGCTTGAGCGCGTTCGAGCTGTACCCGCCGGCCAGACCACGGTCGCTGGTGATCACGACGACCGCGACCCGGGTGGGGTTCTCCCGGCCGGTGGTCAGCGGGTGGCTGGTCGTCGACTGCGACGCCACCGCCTCGATCACCCGGGTGATCTCCTCGGCGTACGGGCGGGCCGCCGCGACCCGGGCTCGCGCCTTGGCGATCCGGGAGGCGGCGATCAGCTCCATCGCCTTGGTGATCTTCTTCGTCGACTGCACCGAGCGGATGCGCCGCCGGTACTCACGAAGCTGCCCCGCCACGGATCAGCCCTCGTTCCGGGCCAGCGGCTGCCCGTCGGCCAGCGTGAACTGGTTCTTGAAGGTGGCGATGGCCGTCTCGAGCGAGGAGACCGTGTCGTCCCCGAGCTTGCCGGTGGCGATGATCGAGTCGAAGATCGTGCCGTGCGAGCGGCCGACGTAGTCGAGGAACTCCCGCTCGAACCGGCGGATCTCGCCCACCGGCACGTCGTCGAGCTTGCCGGTGGTGCCGGCCCAGAGTGACACGACCTGCCGCTCGCTGGAGTACGGCTGGTTCTGCGGCTGCTTGAGCAGCTCGACCAGCCGCGCGCCCCGGGCCAGCTGGTCGCGGGAGGCCTTGTCCAGGTCGGAACCGAAGGCGGAGAACGCCTCCAGCTCACGGTACTGGGCGAGGTCCAGGCGCAGCCGGCCGGCGACGGACTTCATCGCCTTGGTCTGCGCGGACCCGCCGACCCGCGACACCGAGGTGCCGACGTTGATGGCCGGACGGACACCCTGGTTGAACAGGTCCGACTCCAGGAAGACCTGGCCGTCGGTGATCGAGATGACGTTCGTCGGGATGTAGGCCGAGATGTCGCTGGCCTTCGTCTCGATGATCGGCAGCCCGGTCAGCGATCCGCCGCCCAGCTCGTCGGACAGCTTCGCGCAGCGCTCCAGCAGACGGGAGTGCAGGTAGAACACGTCGCCGGGGTAGGCCTCACGGCCCGGCGGGCGGCGCAGCAGCAGCGAGATCGCCCGGTACGCCTCGGCCTGCTTGGACAGGTCGTCGAACACGATCAGCGCGTGCTGGCCGTTGTACATCCAGTGCTGGGCGATCGCCGAACCCGAGTAGGGGGCGATGTACTTGAAGCCGGCCGGCTCGTCCGCGGGGGCGGCGACGATGGTGGTGTAGGCCAGCGCGCCGGCCTCCTCCAGGGTGTTCACCACCTCGCGGATGGTCGACTTCTTCTGGCCGATGGCCACGTAGACGCACTTGACCTGGCGCTTCGGGTCGCCGGATTCCCAGTTGTCACGCTGGTTGATGATCGCGTCGATGGCCACCGTGGTCTTGCCGGTCTGCCGGTCACCGATGATCAGCTGGCGCTGGCCGCGGCCGATGGCGGTCATGGCGTCGATCGCCTTGATGCCGGTCTGCAGCGGCTCCTTGACCGGCTGGCGCTGGACGACCGTCGGCGCCTGCAGCTCGAGGGCACGGGTGCCCTCGGTCTGGATCTCGCCGAGGCCGTCGATCGGCCGCCCGAGCGGGTCGACCACGCGGCCGAGGAAGCCGTCGCCGACCGGGACCGCGAGGATCTCGCCGGTGCGGCGGACCTCCTGGCCCTCCTGGATGTGCTCGGCGTCGCCGAGGATGACGCTACCGATCTCGCCGACCTCGAGGTTCAGCGCGAGACCGAGCACGCCGCCTTCGAACTCGAGCAGCTCGTTGGTCATCGTGTGCGGCAGACCCTCGACCCGGGCGATTCCGTCGCCGGTGACGACGACCCGGCCGACCTCCTCCCGACCGGCGGAGGTGGCCTGGAAGGAGTCGACGTACTCCCGTAGGGCGTCGCGGATCTCCTCCGGCCGGATGGAGAGCTCAGTCATCGCTTACGTCCTTCGTCGTGCATCGCTGGCGGGGTTCGTCGCTGGCAGGGTTCGTCGCAGGCAGGTTCATGATCGCCATGGCGACTACCGGAGCATCGCCCGGCGCGCGGCGACCAGACGGCGCAACACGCTGCCGTCGACCACCTCGTCACCGACCTGTACCACGACCCCGCCGAGCAGCGTGGGATCGAGGTCTACCTGGAGTTGGATCTGGCGACCGAAGTACCGGCTGACGGCGGCGCCCAGGCGGGTGACCACCTCGTCGGACAGCGGCACCGCCGAACGGACGACCGCGACGACCCGGTCCCGGCGGGCCGCGGCGATCCGGCTGAAGTCAGCCAGGCGCCGTTCGACATCGCCGTGCACCCGGTCGGCCGCGGCCTGCTCGGCGAGCTTGAGGGTCACCGGATGGGCCCGCCCGGACAGCAGGCGGGCCAGCAGCCCGTTCTTGAGCTCCGTGGGCGCGGCCGGGTCGGTGAGGGCGAGCGCGAGCTGCGAGTTCTGACCGAGAATCCGACCGAACCGGAACAGCTCGTCCTCGACCTCCTCCAACGCCCCGTCCCGCTCGGCCTCGACCAGCAGCGCCTCGACGCTCAGCTCGAGCAGCGCGAAGCGCAGATCGGTCTGCCGCGACCAGCGGGCGCTGACCGCGGCCTGCACGATGGTCAGGCTCGCGGGGGCGAGCTGACCAGCGAACAGCCGGGCGGCCAGGTCGGTGCGGGCAGCGACCGGCGCGCCGGGGTCGGTGAACGCCCGGCGCACGGTCGGTTCACGGCCAAGCAGCGCGGCGACGGAACGCAGGTCCGCGGCGACCCGCGCGGCATCGGCGGCGCTGGCCCCGGTGACGCCGACCGGAGTCGCCATCACCTGGTCGAGGGTGGCCCGGGCGGCGGCGAGGCCATGCCTACTGGCTCCCTCCACCGTCAGCCCCCCGGCCCGACCGGCGCGGCGGTGCTACCCGCGGCCGAGTTGTCCAGCGCGGCGATGAAGTCGTCGATCAGCCGGCTCTGGGTGGTCGTGCTCTCCACCTGGTAGCCCACGATCTTCGACGCCAGTTCGACGGCGAGGTCCCCGACTTCCCGACGAACCTGGGCGACGATCTGTGCCCGGTCGGCCGCGAGCTGGGCATCGGCTCGCGCCCGCAGTTCGATGATCTCCCGCTGGGCCTCGTCCCGGAGACCCGCGGTGATCTGCAGACCTTCGCTGCGCGCTTCGTCCCGGATGCGCGCTGCTTCGGCCCTGGCCTCGGCGAGCTGGGCGCGGTACTCCTCCAGCAGCGCCTGTGCCTCACGCTGTGCCGCCTCGGCGCGGGCCAGCCCACCCTCGATGCGGTCGGTGCGCTCCTGATAGACCTTCGAGACCTGCGGGCGGATCTTCCAGAAGAAGAAGGCCACCAGCAGCCCGAACGCCAGCGTGCCGATGATCAGTTCACTCAGCGGCGGGATCAGGACGTTCTCGTCATGGCCACCACTCTCGGTGGCGGCAGACACAAGGGCAACTGTCAAAGACATGATCGCTCCCCCGGTTTACGGGAAGACGAAGGGAACGACGAAGCCGATGAGCGCGAGGGCCTCGGCCAGCGCGAATCCGATCAGCATGTACCGGAAGGCCACCTGCTCCGCCTCGGGCTGGCGCGCGATCGCCTGGACGCCGAGACCGAAGATGAGGCCGATGCCGATACCCGGGCCGATGGCGGCCAGACCATAGGCGACTGCGCCGAGGCTGCCGGTGACGGCATCCTTCGAGGCCAGGACGTTGGTGACTTCGAGCACGGACACGGTGCTTTCCTATTCAGTCAGGCACCGGGCTCGCCGGTGCAGGTAGAGAGAGAGGAGGGAAATCAGGCGTGTGCCGCCGCGGGCACGCCCACCGGGGCGTGCTCGGCGAGATCCTCGGACGGAGCGACCTCGTGCTCTCCGTGCGCCATCGCGCCACCGATGTAGGCGGCGGTGAGGATGGTGATGATGTAGGCCTGGAGAGCGTCGATGACAAGCTCGAACGCCGTGAGGACAATCGCCACGAGCAGCGACGCGACACCGAAGACAAAGGGAGGCTTGGGCAGCAGGTAGTCCGCGCCCAGGGAGAAGACCAGCAGCAGGAGGTGCCCCGCGAACATGTTCGCGAACAACCGGATGGCCAGCGTGAACGGCCGCACGATCAGGGTCGACAGGACCTCGATCGGAGCCAGCAGTACCCGGATGAACAGTGGCGCCGTCGGCGCCGGGTCGACCATCTCCTTGAAGTACGCACCCGCACCGTTGGCCTTGATGCCGGCGTAGTTGAACATCACGTAGGTGATGACCGCCAGGACCATCGGCACCGCGACCCGTGACGTCGCCGGGAACTGGGCCCCCGGGATCACCGCGAGCGAGTTCGCGACCAGCACGAAGCTGAACAGGACCAGCAGGTAGGGCGTGTACCGCGCGCCCTTCTCGCCGATCACACCGCGGGCGATCTGGGTGTCGACGAAGTCGTAGGCGGACTCGCACAGGTTCTGCAGACCGCGGGGTATGATCCTAGCTTGACGGAAACCCAGCCAGAAGATCACACCGACGAACAGCGCGGCGAAGATCGTGAGACCGGTCGCCTTGTTGAGGTACAGATGTACGGAACCGACCTCGATGTCAAACCAGTGCGGGGTCTGAAAGACCTCCTTCGTGGGTCCTTCGAAGCCCTCATCAGCGAGGACCGGCACGACTGACACCTCCATGATCGATTAGGTAAGGCACCCACGGCTCAGCGAGCTTGCCGTGCCGGCGGCAGATTGCCCCCACCCTACCGGGTTCGCACGACACGCCCACACCGAAGAACGACTCGTAGTCAACCGGCGATAGCGCGTCGAAGGACGCCCCGGCGCACCCGAACCCTGATGGGTGTCGACCGCCCGACGTCCTGTTGACCGCGATACTATCCACACCCACGCGCCGCAGGCACGAACTCGCTTCGAGGTTCATCCTGACTCATGCGCGCGTTGTCCGTGAGTTTCGCTCCGTTGATGACGATTCCACATTGCGTGACCACCTTATGACGTCGTGTTCGGGCGACTGCCCGAACACAGGTCGCTGGTCGACCTGGTGGCGGGGCGGACGCACGGTGCTGCCGGCTCACCCTCATCCTCACCTTCACCCCTCCCACCTGGTTGTGCCGCTTTGACGGCCCTGGCGGCACGTGCTGGCTGCCCCCACTCTCTCCGATCTCGACCCCGCCGTCGATGACCAGGGAGGTCATGACGAAGCGGGCGTACCGGTTCGCGCTGGTCGTTCGCCACGGAATTTCTCGTGACCGGCCGGACCGCGACAAATCGGACCGGCAGCACCCATCGAACAGCCGACAATGCCCAGCAACCAGGTCCCTCGGGCAGGAACGGCCGGGTCCATTCGGAACACCGCGGTCGGGACCATCGCAACGTTACGACAGGCCACGCGGCCGGCTGGCACCTCATTAGCGAACAAAAGGTGCATTGCACCCTTGACGTTCCGAGTTCCGCAGCCTCATGGTTCCGCAGCGTCAGGAATCCACCTGGTCACGGTCCCACAGCCCGATCACGATCCCACACCGCCCGCGCCGGGCAGCGCCTGGCCGTCGCTGTGTCAGCGCCTGGTCAGGCGGTAGATCACGAGGTACATGGCCGCACCGATGCCGATCGCGAGGCCGATCGGCAGAAACAGACCGTCGAATCCGAGCAGGCGATCAGCGCCGAAGCCGACCGCACCCCAGAAGCCCAGGCCCGCGGCCAACGTCCCGAAGATGTTCCAGGCCTCGCCCGGATGCCGCGTGCTCCCCCGCGGCGCCGCCGGCCCCGGTGGTCGCCGTGGCCCTCGAAGCGACCCACCCCGGCCCGCGGCCCCACCAGCATCACCTGAGGTGACACCGGATCGCGGTCGCGGTGGACTGGCACCTTCGGGCCGTCCGGGACCGTCGCCAGGGTTCTCGCCAACACCGGATCCGCCGGGCCGGGCGGCATCAGCACCGTTTCCGGTCCTGGCGTTCGGATCGAGGTCGGGATCGGGCTCGGGCGTCATCAGGTGGGTGGGCGACGGCTGGTATCCCAGGCACCCGGCCGCTGGGGATCGTAGAAC
The DNA here is from genome assembly GCF_023243055.1 of Frankia sp. AgPm24. Classification (NCBI taxonomy): domain Bacteria; kingdom Bacillati; phylum Actinomycetota; class Actinomycetes; order Frankiales; family Frankiaceae; genus Frankia; species Frankia sp. AgPm24. The sequence goes on from NZ_JALKFW010000206.1 coordinate 75,880, forward strand.
GGCACCCGGGTGTGGGTGGCGACCCAGAGCTCCGCACCCATCCAGACGAACACGCCGACGAAGATCGACCAGGCGAACGCCAGCAGATCAAGCGTGTCGGTGTCCTGAATCGCGAGCAGCAGCCCCCCGAGCAGGCCGATTTTCAGCGCGTAGGTGCCAAGCGCCGCCGGCAGCAGATGGTGCGGGGCGCGGCGGGCGACCGCACCGACGGCAAGTTTCGAGATGCTGAAGAACGCCACCACGATGGCCAGACCCACCACGACGCTTACCACCCCGGTGCCCCCCCGCAGCGCCGCGGCGAGGACGATCGCGGGCACCGCGAGGGCGACGGTGAGCACAAGCCCCAGCCGGATCACCCGGGCGGCCGGCACGATCATGCCTTCGCCGATCTCTGCGTGCTGACCAGCAGGGCGAGCAGCGCCGCGAGCCCCACCCCGACCGTGGCCACGAGGATCGGCAGCGGCGAGGCGGAGAACGACGCCGCGACACCGCCGAATCCCACGAGAGCCGCCCAGAAATACATGAACAGAACCGCCCTCACGTGCGAGTTGCCGATTTCGAGCATCCGGTGATGAAGGTGCATCTTGTCGGCCGCGAACGGCGACCGCCCCGCCCGGGTCCGCCGGATCACCGCAAGCCCCAGGTCCAGGAACGGAACCGCGAGGACGGCCAGCGGGATCGCGAGCGGTATCAGGGACGGATACGACCGGGAGGGCCCAGCGTATCCCCCGTAGGCCACCTGGCCGGTCACGGAGATCATCGAGGCGGCCGAGAGCAGACCGATCAGCATCGAGCCCGAGTCGCCCATGAACAGCCGGGCGGGATTGAAGTTGTGTGGCAGGAAACCGACGCACACCCCCGCGGTGACGGCCGCCAGCAGCGCCGCCGGGGACGCCCGGTAAAATCCGTCGATCACCGCGATCTCGTAGGCGAAATAGAACGTCGCCAGCGACGCGATCGCCGCCACGCCGGCGGCCAGTCCGTCCAGACCGTCGATGAAGTTCATCGCGTTGATGAGCACCACCGTGGCCAGAATCGACAGTGGGACCGCCGTTTCCGGGCCAAGACTCAGCGTGATCTCACTGTCCCGGTTGATCGCGAACGACCACTGGACGCCGAGCAGCACCATGATGCCCGCCACGGTGAACTGGCCGGCGAGTTTGGTCAGCGAATCAAGGTCCCACCGGTCGTCGGCGACCCCGAGCAGGCAGATCAGCGTCCCGGCGACCAGCACGGCCCGGGTCTCGGACCAGTCCTGCGAGACGACGGACAGAAACGGCAGCCGGTCCGCCACCTCCAGGCCCGCGTACAGACCCGCGAGCATCGCGAGGCCACCGAGCCGGGGCGTCGGGGTGGAGTGCACGTCCCGGGCGCGCACCCCGGCGACGGCGCCGATCCGCAGGGCGAACGCCCGAGCCAGCGGCGTGGCCAGGAAGGTCACCGCCGCCGAGACCACGAAGACCAGGAGGTACTCGCGCACCGTTCGAAATCTCCTACTGTTCGTGGATCTACCAGGATCTCACCTGGATCTGACGGACCTTGTGTGCAGGGACGTGGCGTCGGTGGACCCGGGGTGGTCGCTGGACCTGGGGTAGGCGGGATGCTGGGTGACCAGCGCGGACACCGCTGCCCGTATCTCGCCTGCGGCGTCCGGCTCGCGCAGCGCCCGGCCGATCAGCGCGGCGATCTCCTTCATCTCACCGGAGCCCATACCCTGGGTCGTCACCGCTGGCGTGCCGACGCGGATCCCCGAGGAGATCGCGGGTGGCTGCGGGTCGAACGGGATCGCGTTCTTGTTCAACGTGATGCCCGCGGCGTCGCACCGGGTCTCCGCATCCCGCCCGCTGACATCGAGTTCGCGCAGGTCAAGCAGGGCAAGATGGGTGTCGGTGCCGCCGCCGACCGGACGGATGCCCTCCGCCCGCAACGCCTCGGTCAACGTCTGGGCGTTCGCGACGACCTGACGAGCGTACCGCCCGTAGTCCGGTGTCGCGGCCTCACGCAGTGCCACGGCCTTCGCCGCGACGGCGTGCATCAGCGGCCCGCCCTGGCTGAACGGGAACACCGCCTTGTCGATCCGGCCGGCGAGCTCCTCGCGGGCCAGGATCATGCCGCCCCGCGGGCCGCGCAGCACCTTGTGCGTGGTGAAACTGACGACGTCCGCGTAGGGCACCGGGCTCGGGATCGCCCCGCCGGCCACCAGGCCGATGAAGTGGGCCGCGTCGACCATCAGCCAGGCACCGACCTCGTCGGCGATCGACCGGAACGCGGCGAAGTCGATCAGGCGCGGGTACGCCGTCGCCCCACAAATGATCATCTTGGGACGGTGCCGCCGGGCCAGGTCGCGAACCTGGTCGTAGTCGATGAGCTCGGTGTCCTCCCGCACGCCGTAGGCCACGACATCGAACCACTTCCCCGAGAAACTGACCTTGCTGCCGTGGGTGAGGTGCCCGCCATGCGGCAGCGACATCGCCAGCACGGTGTCACCGGGGGTCAGTAGCGCCGCGTACACCGCGAAGTTCGCCGACGCGCCGGAATGCGGCTGCAGGTTCGCGTGCTCCGCGCCGAACAGCTCCTTCGCGCGCGCGATCCCGATCTCCTCGGCCCGGTCCACCACCTGACATCCGCCGTAGTACCGCCGGCCGGGGTAGCCCTCGGCGTACTTGTTCGACAGGGTCGATCCCAGCGCGGCGAGCACCGCCGGTGAGGTGAAGTTCTCGCTCGCGATCAGCTGTAGCCCACCTCGCAGGCGGGCCAGCTCGTCCAGCACCACCCCGGCGATCTCCGGATCGGTGCCGGCCAGCTCATCGAAGTCGGGCCCCCAGAACAACGCGCTCATGACGTGGCTACCTCCCGTATGACCGGCCTGTGCTCCCATGTCCTGCCTGTGCCCTGACGTCCGCCCGTACGTACGTGTACCTCGTCGTACACCCGCGGTCGGGAACCATGGTCCTCCCCACCCGAGGGCACCTCCACCCGCCCCCACCTCGCCGCCTCCACCGCCAGCCGGAGGCCGGAAGCCGGAAACACCACCGGAACACCCCAGCCGAAAGGCCCCCTACCGCGGGCCGAGGCGTTCTCAGGAGGTGGCGGGCTCGCGGATGAGGGGGAGAACCTCGCGCAGAGCGTCGAGGCCGATCGCGCCGGCGCGCAGGACGACGGGGACGTCTCCGGTGCAGTCGACGATGGTGGAGGGGGTGGCGGCGACGCAGCGGCCACCGTCCAGGTAGACCTCGGCGGCGCCGCCAAGCTGGGCGACGGCGTTGTCGGCGGTGGCGGCGGGCGGTTGGCCGCTGATGTTCGCGCTGGAGACGGCCATCGGGCCGGTTCGGCCCAGCAGTTCGATCGCGACGGGGTGCAGCGGCATGCGAATGGCGACGGTGCCGCGGGCATCGCCCAGATCCCAGCGCAGCGATGGGACATGGCGGACCACCACCGTGAGCCCACCTGGCCAGAAGGCCTGGATCAGGTCGCGGACCTGCGGGGTCACCCGGTCGATCAGGCCGTCGAGGGTTCGCCAGGCGCCGATCAGGACGGGCACGGGCATGTCCCGACCGCGGCCTTTGGCTGCGAGCAGGGCGGCCACGGCCGCCGAGTCGAACGCGTCGGCGCCCAGGCCGTACAGGGTGTCGGTGGGCAGCACGACCAGTTCGCCACGGCCGACGGCGGCGACGGCCGCGTCCAGGCCTGCGGCGCGCTCGGCCTCGTCGGAGCAGTCGAAACGCTGCATCACCTGTGCTCTCCCTCCCCCGGCCGGGCCATCCGGCCGGTGACGAACCGGTCCCGACCACCCAGGTCGGGATGGTCGGCCACATCCTGCCAGCGGCCGTCCGCACGCAGCAGTGCCGGCGCGCTCTCGCCATGGCCGTCGGCGTGTTCGATCACCAGCAGCCCGCCGGGGCGCAGCAGCCGCGCGGCCAGCCGCACGACGGCACGCACCACCCGCAGTCCGTCGGGGCCACCCCACAGCGCCGCCGCCGGATCGTGCACACCGACCTCGGGCTCCACGGTCGCACGGTCGGCGTCGGGCAGATACGGCGGGTTGCTCACGACCAGGTCCACCGTCGCGTCCAGCCGGGCCAGCGACGGCGGCGGTTCGTCGGCGACGTCAGCCTCGTGTATCTCGACCGCCAGCCCGGTGGACGCCACGTTGCGGCGCAGCCAGGCCAGCGCCGCCGGTTCACGTTCGACGGCATGCACCCGCGCCCCCGGCACCTCCCCCGCCAGCGCCAGCGCGATCGTCCCGCTCCCCGCGCACAGATCCACGCACACCGGCGCCGCCCCGGCACCGCCACTCCCACCGGCACCGCCACTCCCGGCGGCGCGCAGCGCGTCGATGGCCCAGCCGACGACGGATTCCGTCTCCGGACGGGGGATGAACACCCCGGGGCCGACCAACAGGTCCAGGTAGCGGAATCCGGCGATGCCGGTCAGGTGCTGCAGGGGTTCGCGGGCGGCCCGGCGGCGCACCAGCGCCTCGAAACGGGTGGCGGCGGGGGCTGGCAGGTCGTCCACGAGCAGGAGCTGGGCGCGGCCGATGCCCAGCACGAAGGCGGCGAGCTGCTCGGCGTCGGCCCGCGGGCTCGCCACACCGGCCGCGGCGAGCCGCGTGGTGGCGGCGTCGATCCGTTCGGCGGCCGGTGTCCGGGCCCGCCGCCCGGTGACCGGGGGGATCACGAGGCCTTGGCGGACAGCCGGGCCTCGAGGTCGGCGGCGGCGAGCGCGTCGAGTACCTCGTCGAGTTCGCCGTCGAGCACCTGATCGAGGTTGTGGGCCTTGTAGCCGACCCGATGGTCGCTGATCCGGTTCTCGGCGAAGTTGTAGGTGCGGATGCGCTCGGAGCGGTCGACGGTGCGCACCTGGCTGGCCCGCGCCGCGGACGCCTCGGACTCGGCCTGTTCGCGGGCAGCGCTGAGCAGTCGGGCCCGCAGAATACGCAGCGCCGATTCCTTGTTCTGCAGCTGGCTTTTCTCGTTCTGGCAGGAGACCACCAGACCGGTGGGCAGATGGGTGATGCGCACCGCCGAGTCGGTGGTGTTGACGCTCTGACCACCTGGACCGGACGAGCGGAACACGTCGATACGCAGGTCGTTCTGGTCGATATCGACGTCGACGTCCTCGGCTTCGGGCAGGACGAGCACACCGGCGGCAGAGGTGTGGATGCGCCCGGCGGATTCGGTGACCGGTACCCGTTGGACACGGTGCACCCCGCCCTCGAACCGCAGCCGGCCGTACACCCCGGGGCCGGTGTCCCCGCCGCGGGATTTCACCGCGACGCTCACATCCCGATATCCACCGAGATCGGACGCGTTGGCGTCGAGGATCTCCGTCTTCCACCCGCGGCGCTCGGCGTAGCGCAGGTACATCCGCAGCAGATCACCGGCGAACAGGGCTGATTCCTCCCCGCCGGCACCGGCCTTGACCTCGAGGATCGCGTCCCGGGCATCGTCGGGGTCGACCGGGACGAGATAGGCCCGCACCCGCTCGTTGAGGCCGCCGAGTTCGGCGTCGAGGTCCGTGACCTCGCTGCGGAAGGACGTGTCCTGCACGGCGAGCTCGCGGGCGGTCGCAAGGTCGCCGGACACCCGCTCGAGCTCCCGGGCGAGGTCCACCACCGGGGCGAGCTGGGCGTAGCGACGGCTGAGGGCACGGGCCCGGGCGGGATCGTTGTGCACCGCCGGATCGGCGAGCTGCCCCTCGATCTCGGCGTGCTCCGCGACGAGGCCGGCGAGTGGGGACGTCATGCTTTGGTACCTCTTCGCACGTCGCGGTCCCGACGCACGACATGGCGCCGGGGAAGTGGACAGGGCCGTACCGGCGTACCGATCCGACCGGGACGCAAACGGCGCCCGCCCGGGGAACCGGACGGGCGCCGAGGCGTCACTACTTCGCGCCGCCGACCTTTTCGCCGGGGCGACGCCGGCCGAACCGACGCTCGAACTTCTCGACCCGGCCACCGACGTCGAGAATCTTCTGCTTGCCGGTGTAGAACGGGTGGCACTGCGAGCAGACCTCGGCGTTGACGACGCCGTTCTCCTTGGTGCTGCGGGTGGTGAAGACACTCCCGCAGGTACAGGTCACGGTCGTCTCGTGGTAGGTCGGGTGAATGTCAGCCTTCATGGTCCCTCATCTTCGAATGTGGCCGCCGGGTCGCCATCCTCGGTGTTGGACGGCGTGAACCGGAGCCGGTCTGCTGCCAGTGTGCCAGAGCCGGTCGCGAAGGCCGTCACGATGCCCGCGCGTCCCACCGCTGGCAACGTCGCCCCCACCCCGCGTGTTCCCGCGGGCGACTCTCCCGTCTGCCGGCTCCCCCGCGAGCCGGCGTCCCCACGGGGCGGATCAGTCCTGCGGCGGAGCGGTCTTGGCGATCTGCATCAGGAACTCGTAGTTCGTCCGGGTCTGCTTGATCCGGTCGAGCAGAAGTTCCAGGGCCTGCTGGTTCTCCCGGGTGTGCAGGACACGCCGCAGCTTGTGCATGATCGCGAGCTCGTCGGGAGCCAGGAGGATGTCCTCCTTACGGGTGCTGGAGGCGTCCACGTCCACCGCGGGGAAGATGCGCTTGTCGGCGATCTTGCGGTCGAGCTTGAGCTCCGCGTTACCGGTGCCCTTGAACTCCTCGAAGATGACCGTGTCCATCGTGGAACCGGTCTCGACCAGCGCGGTCGCGATGATGGTGAGCGACCCACCGTCCTCGATGTTGCGGGCGGCGCCGAGGAAACGCTTCGGCGGGTAGAGCGCGGTCGAGTCGACACCACCGGACAGGATGCGGCCGGAGGCGGGGGCGGCCAGGTTGTAGGCGCGGCCCAGCCGGGTGATGGAGTCGAGCAGGACGACGACGTCGTGGCCGAGTTCGACCAGGCGCTTGGCCCGCTCGATGGACAGCTCCGCGACGTTGGTGTGGTCGGCCGGCGGACGGTCGAAGGTCGAGGCGATGACCTCACCCTTGACCGAGCGCTGCATGTCCGTGACCTCTTCTGGCCGCTCGTCCACGAGGACGACCATGAGGTGCACTTCCGGGTTGTTGGTGGCGATCGCGTTGGCGATCGACTGCAGCACCATCGTCTTACCGGCCTTGGGCGGGCTGACGATCAGCGCGCGCTGCCCCTTGCCGATCGGCATGACCAGGTCGATGACCCGGGTGGTCAGCAGGTGCGGCTCGGTCTCCAGACGCAGCCGGTCCTGCGGGTAGAGCGGGGTGAGCTTGGTGAACTCCGGGCGCCCGCGGGCCTCCTCGGGGTCCATCCCGTTGATGGTGTCGAGGCGGACCAGCGCGTTGTACTTGTCGCGACGCTGCTCGCCTTCCTGCGGGGCGCGCACCACACCGGTGATGGCATCGCCGCGGCGCAGACCGTTGCGGCGGACCTGGGCGAGACTGACGTAGACGTCGGTCGGCCCGGTCAGGTAACCACTGGTGCGCACGAAAGCGTAGTTGTCCAGGACGTCGAGAATGCCCGCGACCGGAACGAGGACGTCGTCCTCGCGCACCACCGGCTCGTTCTCCGCCGGCACCGGACCCCCGCGGCCACGGTTGCGGCCACGCTCGCGGAAGCGGCCCCGCCGGCTGCGGCCGGCCAGGTCGTCGTCGCTCTGGCCGCCCTGACCCGAGCGGTCGTTCTGGCTGGAACGGTCATTCTGACCCGAGCGGTCGTTCTGGCTGGAACGGTCGTTCTGACCCGAGCGGTCGTTCTGGCTGGAACGGTCGTTCTGGCTGGAACGGTCGCCACCCTGTGTGCGGTCGGAGCGGCTCCCACGGTCGCCACCCTGCCGGTCCGACCGGTCGCCACGATCGGCACGCTCACCACGGTCAGACCGGTCGGCACGCTCACCACGGTCGGCACGCTCACTGCGGTCAGCACGTTCGCCACGGCGCTCGTTGCCGGAGTCGCCGGATCGGCCGTTGTCCGCGGAGCGATCCCGCCGGTCCTCGCGGGTCCGGGGACCGGCGTCGCTCTGGCGACCGTTGGCGGGCGGGGTCTGCGCCGGGGCGGTGGTCGCCGCGGCGGCTGGCTGCGTGGCGGTGGCCGGGCCACCGGTCACCGCGCCGGTCACCGGTGGCCCGGCGGTCACGGCCGACGCCGGACGGGCCTCCGCGGTGTCCCCACCGGCTTCGGGCAGGGTCGGCTGCTCGGCTGCCGGGCTCGCGGCCGAGCGGGAGGCGCCTCGACGGGTACGCGTACGGGTCGGAGTGGCACTGCTGGCGGCCTCGCCACCGCGACGCGACGACTGGCCGGCCGAAGCGGTGTCACCCGCTGCCGGGGTGGCGGCGCTCGGCGCGTCGGCGACCGGCGCGTCGGTCGCCGCGGGCGCGGCCGAACCACCCGAGCTCTCGTTCTGGAGATTCTGAATTGCGGCGATGAGCTGGCCCTTACGCAGCCGGCCCACGCCCTGGATGCCCATGGACTGCGCCATGGCCTGCAGCTCGGGGAGCAGCATCGCGGACAGGCCGGTGCCCTGACGGCGCCGACGGGTCACGCTCGCCGCGGCGGCCGCGGCGGCAGCCGCGTCCCCGCGGGTGGCCCGCTCGCCGCCGTTGTCGGCGGTGAGGACGGACGCGGTGGTGAGGGTGTCTGCGGACGAGGTGGCGGCCGCCAGCCCGCTCTCGTGAAGCGATGCAGGCGTCGCCGACGCCGCAGACTCACGTGCGCTCGGTGGCAGCACGTTGGTGGTGTCGCTCAAGGTTTTCCTTCCCTGAAGGAACTGGCTCGACAGACGAGCCGGGCGTAGCGTGTGAACCTTCTCCGCCTGCACAAATGCCGGATGAAGGGGATGTACAGCACCGGATGGGCGAAAGACGCGCCCGTCTACGGCGCCAGCGGCCGTCTGCCGCGGGCGAACTCGCCGATCCCGCCCAGGTGTACCGGTGTGGAGCCGAGGCAACGACGACGAGGCCGAAACACCGGAGTCCCGAACCTTGGCCCAACGGACAGGGCCAGAGCGACCCGGACACCAGAGCGACCCAGCGCCAGAACGACACTGCGGGGGCGAGCACGCGCCGCGGTGGCAGCGGGTGCAGTCACCAGACTATCCAGCCGCGGACACCTGGGCAACAACCTTGCGCCCTCAGGACTTCCCGAGAGGACTCCGAACCGTGCCCACCGAGCCATCCGGCGATCCGGACGCTCGTACGAGCACCCCATCACGATATACGATCACCCGTTGCGGTCAACCGTGAGCACCTGCGCCCCACCTCGGTCGACGCTCAGCGGCAGGACGGTGAACTCACCGGTCACAGCACCGGCGGCCACCGTGGCCTGCTCCCCACCGACGGCCAGCGCCAGTACCGACGGCCCCGAACCGGACAGCGTCGCGGCGATTCCCATCGCCCGCAGCCGTCCGACAAGCTCCCCGGTGGCCGCGGTCGCGGGCAGCCGGTACGGCTGGTGCAGGAAGTCCTCGGTGGCCCGCAGCAGGGTCGTCGCCCGCGTGTCGGCCGCCGCGGGCTCGGCCGCCGACATGGCCAGCGCCAACAGCGCGGCCCGGCCCAGTGTGCGGGCCGCGTCGGCGAGGGGCACCCGCTGCGGCAGCGCGCCGCGGGACGCCTCGGTCGACTGCCGCAGCGTCGGGACGAACACCACCGGACGCACCTGCTCGAACGGCTCCACCCGCAGACAGTCCGCGCCGTGCGCGTCCGACCAGGCGACGGTGAACCCCCCGACCAGCGCCGCGGCGACGTTGTCCGGATGCCCCTCAAGCTCGTCCGCCAGCCGCAACATCCACCCAGCACCGCCAGCACCGCTGGCCGGGCCATCGGCTTCGGCCAGGGCCGCGGCGGCGACGATGCCGGCGACGATCGCCGAGGCCGACGAGCCGAGGCCACGGCCGTGCGGGATCCGGTTGACGCACCGCAGCGCGAGCCCCGGCTGCGGCCGACCGAGGACGTCGAAGGCCGCCCGGATCGCCCGCACGACGAGATGGGTCTCGTCCTGGGCGACGGCGTCGGCCCCGGTGACGTCCACGGTCAGACCGCTCGTGGTCAGTGCGACCTCGACCTCGTCGTACAGGCCGAGGGCGAGCCCGAAGGAGTCGAAGCCGGGACCCAGGTTCGCGCTGGTGGCCGGCACCCGCACCCGCACCCGACCGGCGACACCCGAACTCGCCCCACCCACCGTCACGCCCTCGCCCGTCGACGTCCCTGTCGTCGCACCCGCGCCTGTCGTCACACGTGTCGTCGCGCCTGTTGTCACGACAGGGTGAGGCCGAGCGCCTCGGCGGCACCGGCGACCGTCGGCCGAATGGTCTCCGGTCGGGCCGCCCCGCTGATGGCCCAGTCGGGGTCCTTCAGGCCGTTGCCGGTGACCGTGCACACGATCCGCGAGCCGGCCTCGATCCGCCCGTCCGCCCGGGCCATCAGCAGCCCCGCGACGCTGGCCGCGCTGGACGGCTCGACGAACACGCCCTCGCGGTGCGCCAGCATCCGGTAGGCGGCGAGGATCTGCCGGTCGTTGACGGCGTCGATGAGCCCGCCGGAGGTGTCACGAGCCTCGACGGCCTGCTCCCAGGACGCCGGATTGCCGATCCGGATCGCCGTGGCGATGGTCTGCGGGGCGGCCACCACCGCGCCACGCACGATCGGCGCGGCCCCGGCGGCCTGGAAACCGCACATCCGGGGTCGGCCCGAGCCGGTCAGCGCGTCCTGCTCGAGATAACCCCGCCAGTAGGCGGTGATGTTGCCGGCGTTGCCGACCGGCAGGCAGTGCACGTCCGGAGCCTGTCCGAGCGCGGCCACGATCTCGAACGAGGCGGTCTTCTGCCCCTCGATCCGAAACGGGTTGACCGAGTTCACCAGGGTGACCGGCGAGGTGTCGGCGAGCTCACGGGCGACCCGCAGGCAGTCGTCGAAGGAGCCCTCGAGCTGCAGCAGCCGCGCGCCGTGCACCAGCGCCTGGGCCATCTTGCCCAACGCGATCTTGCCACTGGGGACGAGCACCGCGCAGGTGATGCCGGCGCGGGCCGCGTAGGCCGCCGCCGACGCCGAGGTGTTGCCGGTGGACGCGCAGATGACCGCCTGCGAGCCGGCACCGACAGCGCGGCTGATCGCCACCGTCATCCCGCGGTCCTTGAAGGAACCCGTCGGGTTGGCCCCTTCGACCTTGAGATGAACCTCACATCCGGTCAGTTCGGACAGGTACCCGGCCGGCACCAACGGGGTACCGCCCTCCAGCAGGGTGATCACCGGAGTGTCGGCGTCGACCGGCAGCCGGTCGCGATACTCCTCGATGAGCCCCCGCCAGGGCCGGTAGCCCGACTGCCCGCCGGTGGACGGCTGGCCTCCGGTGGACGGCCTGGTACCCGTGGCCGTCCCGACCTGGGGCGCCTGCACTGTGGTGGACGACACATCAACCGTGGACGACGTGGTCACGACTCACCTCCCTCGACCCGCAGCACCCCGGACACCGCCCGCACCTCGGCGAGGCCGCGCAGCTCCTCGACCGTGGCGGACAGCGCCTCGTCCGGCGCCGCGTGCGTCACCAGGACCAGGCTCGCGTCGTCACCGCGGCCCTCCTGACGGACACTTCTGATGGACACATCGTGACGCGCGAAGGCACCGGCGACCGCCGCCAGTACGCCGGTCTTGTCGGTGACGTCGAGGTTCACGTGATACCTCGTCACGGTACGGCCCATCGGCAGCACGGGTAGCGCCGCGTAGGACGACTCACCCGGCCCCTGCCGTCCGGCGATGCGGTTACGGGCGACCGCGACCACATCACCGAGCACCGCGGACGCCGTCGGCGCGCCGCCGGCCCCCTGCCCGTAGAACATCAGCTGGCCGGCGGCCTCCGCCTCGACGAACACGGCGTTGAACGCCTCACGCACCCCGGCCAGCGGGTGGCTGCGCGGAATCATCGCCGGGTGGACCCGGACGCTGATCCCCTCGGACTGCGTCGAGCGCTCCGCGACGGCCAGTGCCTTCACGACGCAGCCGAGTTCCCGGGCGCTGGCGATGTCGGCCGCGGTGACGTCGCCGATGCCCTCGCGGTAGACGTCGTCGATCGTCACCCGGGTGTGGAAGGCCAGCTGGGCCATGATGGCGGCCTTGGCGGCGGCGTCGTACCCGTCGATGTCGGCGGACGGGTCGGCCTCGGCGTAGCCCAGCGCCCCGGCCTCGGCCAGCGCCTCGGCGAACGAGGCGCCCGTCTCGTCCATGCGGGTGAGAACGTAGTTGGTGGTGCCGTTGACGATGCCGAGCACCCGACGGACGCGGTCGCCGGCGAGGCTCTCCCGCAGCGGCCGGATCAGCGGGATCGCTCCGGCGACGGCCGCCTCGTAGTAGAGGTCGGTGCCGGCCGCGGCCGCCGCGTCGTGCAGCGTCGTGCCGTACGAGGCCAGCAGCGCCTTGTTCGCCGTGACCACCGGTTTCCCGGCGTTCAGGGCCGCCAGCAGCCACTGGCGCGCCGGCTCGATCCCGCCGACCACCTCGATGACCAGGTCGACGTCGTCGCGGGCGACGAGCGCCGCCGCGTCGGAGGTGAGCAGCGCCGGGTCGACCTCGGCGTCACGGACCCGTTCGGGCCGACGCACCGCGATGCCGACCAGCCGCAACGGCTCGCCGACCCGGGCGGCCAGGTCGTCGGCGCTGGTGCGCAGCAACCGCACGATCTCGGTGCCGACCACACCGCAGCCCAGCAGCGCCAGGTTCATCGCGCCACCCGCGCCGCGGGCGAGTCGGCCCGCTCGGCCGAGGTGACCGAGACAGCCGGGTCGGGCGGGTCGGCGTCCAGCCGGAGCAGGTCGTCCTCGGTCTCCCGTCGGACGATCACCCGCGCGGTGCCGTCGCGCACGGCGATGACCGGTGGCCGGGGCACATGGTTGTAGTTGCTGGCCATCGAGCGGTGGTAGGCACCGCTGGCCGGCACCGCGACCAGGTCACCGGGGCGCACGTCACCCGGCAGCGGCACGTCGTGCGCGACGACGTCGCCGGACTCGCAGTGCCGCCCGACCAGCGTGACGACCTGCGTGCTGGCCGCGCCGGGCCGGGAGACGAGCCGGGCGGTGTAGCGGGCGTCGTAGAGCGCGGTGCGGATGTTGTCGCTCATACCGCCGTCGACGCTGACATAGGTGCGCAGCCCGGGGAGTTCCTTGACGGTGCCGACCTCGTAGAGCGTCACCGTGGACGAACCGACGAGGGCCCGGCCGGGTTCGACACCCAGCCGCGGCACGGTCAGGCCCAGCGCCGCGCACTCCTTGCCCACCAGCGCGATCAGCCGCTCGGCCACCTCCTCGACGTCGAGCGGGGCGTCCTCGCTGGTGTAGGCGATGCCCAGGCCGCCGCCGAGGTCGAGTTCGGACAGTTCGACGCCGTGCTCGTCGCGGATGCGGGCGAGCAGCCCGACCATGCGGTGTGCGGCCAGGCCGAACCCGGCGGTGTCGAAGATCTGCGAACCGATGTGGGCGTGCAGCCCGACCAGTTCGAGGCCGCTCTCGGCGAGCACCGCGGCGACCGCCCGCGCCGCCGCGCCACCGGCGAGCGAGAACCCGAACTTCTGATCTTCCTGACCCGTCGAAATATAGCTGTGGGTGTGCGCCTCGACGCCAGGGGTGACTCGGACGAGCACCCGCTGGCGGATTCCCGCCGCGGCGGCGACCGCGGCCAGCCGCTCGATCTCGACGAAACTGTCGACGACGATCCGCCCGACCCGGTACTCCACCGCCGCCCGCAGTTCACCCAGCGACTTGTTGTTGCCGTGGAACAGCAGCCGCTCGGCCGGGAAACCGACCGAGCGCGCCACGGCCAGCTCGCCACCGGTGCACACGTCCAGGCGCAGGCCCTCCTCGTCCACCCAGCGCGCGAACGCCCGACACAGGAACGCCTTGCCGGCGTAATAAACATCACAGTCGGCGAAAGCCTGCCGCCAGGCCGTGGCACGGGCCCGGAAATCCGCCTCGTCCAGCACGAACGCCGGCGTGCCGAACTCGGCGGCCAGCGCGTCCACCCGCACACCGCCGACGGACATCACCCCGTCCGCCTCGAGCCGGGCCGTGACCGGCCAGAGGTTCTCCTCCAGCCCGGTCACCGCGCCGGGTTCGCTCTCACTCATCTCGTCTCCGCCTGCCACCCGCATGTCACGCACGCGTCTCACATCCGATCGGGGGCGCTCACGCCGAGCAGCGCGAGGCCGTTGGACAGCACCAGCTGGGTGGCCGCGGCCAGCAGCAGCCGGGCGTCGGTCAACGGGCCGGCCGGCTCGTCCCCCTGAGGGAGTACCCGGCAGACGTCGTAGAACCGGTGGTAGACCCCGGCGAGTTCCTCGAGGTAGCGCGCGACCCGGTGGGGCCCGCGCAGGCTCGCCGCCGACTCGATGACCCGCGGGAACTCGCCCAGCGCCCGCAGCAGGTCCCCCTCCCGCGGATGGGTCAGCAGCGCCACGTCCGCCCCCTCCGGGGACAGCGTGAGACCCAGCGCCTCGGCGCCACGCAGCAGCGAGCTGATCCGGGCGTGCGCGTACTGCACGTAGAACACCGGGTTCTCGCTGGTCTGCCGGGCGATCAGATCGAGGTTGAGTTCGAGGGACGAGTCGTGCGACTGACGTACCAGCGAGTACCGGGCGGCGTCGACCCCGACCGCGTCCACCAGGTCGTGCAGGGTGAGGAAGGTGCCGGCACGCTTGGACATCTTCACCGGCTCGCCGCCACGGGTCAGCGTGACCATCTGGCCGATGATGACCTCGAGGTTGACGTCCGGATCGTCCCCGAAGCAGGCGCTGATCGCCCGCAGCCGGCCGATGTAGCCGTGGTGGTCGGCCCCCAGCAGGTAGATCACCCTGTCGAAGCCGCGCCCCCGCTTGTCGCGGTAGTAGGCGGCGTCGGCGCAGAAGTACGTCCCCTGACCGTCGCTCTTGATCAGGACCCGGTCCTTGTCGTCACCGAAGTCGGTCGTGCGCAGCCAGACGGCGCCGTCCGCGTCGAAGACGTGGCCCTGCGCCCGCAGATCCTCGACGGCCCGCTCCAGACCACCCGCGTCATGCAAGGCCTTCTCGGACGCCCACGTGTCGAAGTGGACGCCGAAGCTCTCCAGCGTCGACCGGATCTCGCCCAGCATCAGCGTGAGCCCACGCTGGGCCGCGACGGCCAGCGCCTCGTCACCCGGCAGTTCGAGCAGGTCGGGCCGCTCGGCGAGAACCGTCGTCGCGATCTCGGCCACATACGCCCCGTGGTAGCCCTCAGCCGGGATCTCCCGCCCCGCGGCCGCCGCCAGCACCGACGCGCCGAACCGGCTGATCTGCACGCCGGCATCGTTGACGTAGTACTCCCCACCGACCGAATACCCGGCCGCGGTCAGGATGCGCACCAGCGCGTCGCCCACCGCCGCCCAGCGAGCCGAGGCGAGCGTGACCGGCCCGGTCGGGTTCGCGCTGACGAACTCCAGGTTGATCCGCACGTCACGCGGCTTCTCCGCATGCCCGTACGACGCGCCCGCCCGCACCACCCGGCGAGCCACCTCGCCCAGCGCCGCCCCGACCAGCGTGATGTTCAGGAACCCCGGGCCGGCGATGTCGACGCGCGCGATGCCCTCCGCCGCCGCCAGCCGAGCCGCCAGCAGCTCGGCGACCGCCCGCGGGGGCCGTCGCGCGGCCTTCGCCAGCTGCAGGGCCACCGGGGAGGCGTAATCCCCGTGCTCGGGGTTCTTCGGTCGCTCCACCGTGACAGTGGTCGGCACCGGCACGTCCAGGTCACCGTCGGCGACCGCGCGGCCAACGGCCGCCACGATGGCATCGGCGAGATCGGCGGGGCTCATGTCGCGATGCTATCGGCGCGCCCCGACAAGACGACCGCCCCGACGCCCACGGTCACCATCGACCCACCCGGCGCCGACTCCGCCCACCCGGGTCAGGAACCCACGCGGGTCAGACCGGCTGGCCCTCCGCGAGCTTCTGCACGACGGTGATCAGCTCATCCGGGTCGAACGGCTTGGTCAGGTAGTAGTCGACCCCGAGCCTCGACCCACGCCTGACATCGGCCTCCTGCGCCCGTGCCGTCAGCATGATCAGTTTGATCCCGGCCGTGGCCGGGTCCTCCCGCAGGGCGGCGGCCACGTCCCAGCCGTCCATCCGGGGCATCATGATGTCCAAAGTGATCACATGTGGGGCCACCTCGCGCACCATCTGCAACGCGTCGACACCGTCGACGGCCGTATGGACCTCGAAACCTTCCAGCTCGAGGTTGACGACCACAAGCTGACGGATCACCGCGTCGTCATCGACAACAAGGACCCTGGGGGCGGCGGCGTACACACTCGGCAGCTTACGACCACCCGGGCGCACGATCCGAGGTTCCCACCTGGTAGCGTTAGCCCCGTCAGCCCCGAGCCCCCGTAGCTCAGGGGATAGAGCACCGCCCTCCGGAGGCGGGGGCGCAGGTTCGAATCCTGCCGGGGGCACGTACAGCGTTTTCGCGGAAAAAGCGCCGCATGGTCGTTGTACGTAGTGCGGGGGTGTGCACAGCCGCTTCCGCCAGATCGGTAGCCGCCAGCTCGGCGACCTTTGTCGAGGTCACTGGCCGAAATTTTGATCATGATGCCTGCCTCCTGCTTTTCGTGGTCGAGGTGGACGGTGAGTCGCGCGATCTCGTAGAGGCGTCGCTATAACGCCTCAGGTGCCTGGTGGAGCTTCACGTGGAGTTCCGGTAGAGCGTCCAGTGGCATGGCGCGCTGTCGGGGCTGGGCCGTCAGGCTTGGTGTCGTCAACCTCGTCCAATTCCTGGATCCCGGCGAGGATGTCCCCGGCCTGCCTCGACGGGATCATCGTCGCGGTCAGGAACCGAAAGAACCCCAGCGCCAGCAGCACCCGCTCCTGCCCCGCCGCGACCGCCACCGGCGGCGCCGGCATCCGACCAGCAACGCCCGGATCCGCGCCTTGAACGGATCGACCACCGAACTCCGCGCCGGCCGCGAATACCTCGGGGGACCATCCGACGCCAACGCCTTACGCATCGTGTTCCACGCGGCCCCAAGCCGCCGGGCGATCTCTCTGGTCGGAACCTACTCGGCCCGAGCAACCTACGAACCTGCGGGACAGCGGGAAGGTGCGGTCCGGGAGGCGCTGGGATCTGCGAGGTCGACGGGTAGCCGGCCGCTGTGGCATGGGCCGCCAGTCTCGCCGGTATCCGCGCGGGGTCGATGGGGGTCAGGGTTGGATCGAAATCCGGGGGCGCGGGTGGACGGTCGGACCTGCCCGCGAATCGGTCGTCGACGGGGGTCGAACCGCCGATGTCCCGCTGACGGGCGCGGACTCCCAGATTGGCGGGAAAACCGTATCTCCTGTCCGGATATTGGTAGCACGCACGGAGCCTCACCCGCATCGTTAGGGATACCTAACCTTCGTAGGTCACCTCACCTTCGTAGGTCACCTTGCCCGGTTGCGGGCCTCGCTAGGAGAACCGCTATGTCCACTGCGTCGATCAGAGCGCGTTCGCGCACTGGCCCCGAAGACGGCGAGAAGATCAGCGTCGGCCTGATCCTGACTCCGTTGCTTCTGGGCGCCCTCGCCTATGGTGTGCTCGGAACAGTGATCGTTCCAGCGTTGCCGCTGTTCCAACGTGAGCTGCACACCAGTGAGAACGGCGCGACATGGCTGCTGACCGCCTATTTCCTTTCGGCAGCCGCGTCGACGGCCGTGCTGGGCCGGCTCGGAGACATGTTCGGCAAACGGCGGATGCTGCTGGTGACGCTGGGAATCCTCATCTGCGGCACACTGGTGTCAGCGATGTCGGACTCGCTGACCGGCCAGATCACAGGCCGGACGCTGCAGGGCGTCGCGGGCGGACTGTTTCCGCTCGCCTTCGGGATCATCCGTGACGAGTTCCCACCCGAGCGGGTCGCGTCCGGGATCGCAGCGGTGTCCGCGACGCTGGGGCTGGGCTCGGTCGGGGTCATTCTGCCCGGCCTGATCGTGCCGCACCTGGACTGGCACTGGCTGTACTGGATCCCCATGATCCTGACCGTCATCGCCTTCGTGGGGACGTGGGTTCTCGTGCGCGAGTCCCCAGTACGGCCAGGCGGTCGGGTGAACTGGCTCAACACGGCGCTGATGATTGTCGGGATCACGGCTGTGGTGCTGGGTGTCAGCGAGGGAGGCACGTGGGGGTTCTCCTCGGTTCGCACGCTGGCCCTGCTGGTGGGCGGCCTGGTGGTCTGCGGTATCTGGGTCGCGGCCGAGGTGTCCAGCGAGAACCCGTTGATCGACATGCGCCTGATGCGGCAGCGGGCTGTGTGGGCGACCAGCCTGGTCTCCTTCGCCCTCGGCGCGGGTATGTATGCGGCGTTCGCCGTCTATCCGGTTCTCGCGCAGCTGCCCAAGGGCACCGGTTATGGCGCTTCCATGCTCCGGTGCGGGCTCTATCTGCTCCCGATGTCAGTGGGGTCGGCCATATCCACCCCGTTCGCCGAGCGGCTGGCCAACCGCATCGGCGCGGCGCGGACGCTGATTACCGGTGCCCTGATCGAGGGGGCCGGGTTCGGCTATATGGCGGTCTGGAGCTCGCACCCGTACGACATGATCATCAGTCTTGGAGTCATGGGTTTCGGGCTGGGTTTCGCCTTCCCGACGCTGATGACGCTGACCGTGCAGTCCGTACCCGCCGAGCAGGTGGGCGAGACGGCCGGCATGAGCACGGTGGTGCGCATGATCGGCGGCGCGATCGCCACCCAGATCGTTGCCACCCTGATCTCCAGGAACCAGGACAACGGCCTTCCCAACCAGACCGGCTTCGACGCCTCCTACATCACACTGGCGGCTTTCATGGTTGTCGCCGCGCTCGCCGCGCTCGCCGTCAGGGTCCGACGGCCCGACTCCCACGGTGCGGGCCGGGTAACGTCGGAGCCCGTCCCCGTCCCCGAACGGTCCGCGTAACAGCTTGTCGCGTCCTGGTCGGGGGCCCTGGACCCCGACCAGGACGCGGGAGGGCGAGGGCGGCGGCGAACCACACGCTCACGGCCTGCCGTGGCCCGGCCGGTCCTGGTGGAGACGGTTGGATGCGATGTCCGAACTTTCCCAGTTCGTGTCCCTGGAGGACGGCGGCAGGGTCCGCTGGACCCTGATCCACCGTGAGGACGTCGCCCCGCATTCACACGTCGAGGGTCAGCTTGTGTACGCGGCGAGCGGGGTGTTGACCACCACCTCCGAGCGGGGGACGTGGGTGGCGCCCGCGAACCGCATCTCCTGGACGCCGCCGCGCTTCGCGCATCACCACCACGCCTACGGCGCCACCGAGATCCGGCTCATCGAGATTCCGCGAAAATGGTGTGGCCCGATGCCCGATCACCCGACGGTTTTCGGCGTGTCCGGGCTGCTGCGCGAGGCGGTCCTGAAACTCACCAGCGGGGACATGGCGCTACCGGCCCAGGATCGGCTTCTTGGCGTGGTCGTCGACGAGTTGGTCGACCTTCCGGAGGAGTCGCTGCATCTGCCCGCACCGCTCGACGATCGACTCCGGGCGGTGATCGCAATGCTGCAGGGCGATCCGGCCGACTCGGCCACGCTGAGCATGCTGGGCCATGCCGTCGGCGCCAGCGAGCGGACCCTCAGCCGCCTGTTCCAGGCGGAGCTGGGCATGAGCTTCTATCAGTGGCGCACGCTGTTGCGGGTGCAGTACGCGCTCGTCCACCTCGTCGACGGCCGCTCCGTCACCGACACGGCGTTGTTGTGTGGCTGGGCGAACCCCACCAGCTTCATCGAAGCCTTCACCACCGTCGTCGGCCAGACCCCGGGACGCTATCTCAGATCAGCGTCCCGGGCTGGCCACGACAGCTCGCGCTGACCCGACGCGCGCCCTGGCCGTCGGCGAGCCCGGCGATAGATCGGACACTGTTGCACAAACGTCCGAACTCGCGCATGATCTCGTCGGGTAACAGGACGCTCGCAGGCAGGGGGCGCAGCCCTTTCCCGATCAGGGGTTGTCTCCGGCCGTATCAGCAGGAGGACCGTGATGACCACCGTCGAGAACTCGCCGCCGCTACACCTGCCCGCACGGGACATTCCCGTCCCGGTGTCGGTCAGTCCCGAGGCACGGGCGGTGCTCGCCATGCCGCGGCCGGAGCCCACGCCGTTCCCGGCGCTTGAGGATGTGGCCGGCTGGAAGGCGCTGATCGCCGCCGGGAACGAGGGCCTCGCCGCGATGGCGGCGAGCTGGCCGGTCGACCCGGCGCTGACGGTCGAGCAGACCGACGTGGACGGCGTCACCGTCTACGTGGCCACGCCGCCCGGCGCTCGCGACGACCATGTCTACCTCGACTTTCACGGCGGCGGCATGACCGTCGGTGGCGGTCCGGTCTGCGGGCCGATGTCCGCGCGCACCGCGACCCGGGTCGCCGCGCGCGTCTGGGCCGTCGACTACCGGATGCCCCCCGACCACCCGTACCCCGCGGCCCTGGACGACGGCCTCACCGCCTACCGGGCGCTGCTCAAGGAGCATCGCCCCGAGCAGATCATCGTCGGCGGCGGTTCCGCCGGCGCCAACCTCGCGGCGGCCGTCCTGCTGCGGGCCCGTGACGAAGGACTGCCGCTGCCAGCCGCCGTCGTCCTCAACACCCCCGAGCTCGACCTCACCGAGTCCGGCGACACCTTCCAGACCAACGCCGGCCTGTGCGCCGTCCTTCCGGGCAGCCTCATGGCCGCCAACCTGCTGTACGCCCGGGGCCACGACCTCGCCGACCCGTACCTCTCCCCGCTGTTCGGCGACTTCAGCAAGGGTTTCCCGCCCACCCTGCTGACCTCCGGCACCCGCGACCTGTTCCTGTCGAACGCCGTCCGCATGCACCGGGCGCTGCGCAACGCGGGCATCACCGCCGAGCTGCACGTCATGGAGGCCGCGGGCCACGGAGGCTTCCTCGGCTACGCGCCCGAGGACGCCGAGATCGACCGCGATGTCCGCCGCTTCCTCGACACCTACTGGGCGGCCTGACCGGTGGACAGGATCGCTGGGGGCGGAGGGGCGTCGAGGTGGAACAGACCGGCCAGCGCCTTCCCGGCGAACGCCATGATGGCGAGGAATGCCAGGTAGAACGACGACGAACACGGCGGCCATCAGCGTCGATGAAAGTTGCCTCCGAATATGGGCGGTGTCACACTTCGGTCCCCAGATGGGATGTCATCTGGGCTGGTCCGACGCATGCCGCCTGCCACAGGGGCCGGCCTGTGCGTCAGCGTGCCGCTGTCGACGGTGTCAAGCTATGAGTGAATGAGATCAGGAGACATATGTTCACAGGTGGGATTCGGTTCAGCGCGCTCGGCTACCAAACGAATCCGGGGTCGACTCGACCCAGGCGGCTGAGGCCTCGCGCCACTGCGGCCGTGGCGGCCTTGTCCGCGGGAGTGTTGTTGGCGGTGGGTGCCGGCTGCGGGAGCGGGGGCAGCGGGGGCAGCGGCGGCGGGGGATCCACCGCGGATGCCTCGAGCAGCGCGGCATTACTGGGTCCGGTGGCACGGGCTTCCGGTACTCCGGTGAAGATCGGTCTGATCTCGGACGGCAAGGGCCCGTCGGCTGACACGTCGATCGAGCTGCGGGCGGCGGCTGCGACGGTCAGGTTCCTCAACGAGCACCGATCTGGTATCGGTGGTCGGCCGATCCAGCTGCTCACGTGTGAGACGGCGAACGATCCGAACAAGGGCACCGACTGCGCGAACCAGGTGATCGAGCAGAAGGCCGTGGCAGTGGTCGTGGGTGCCTCCGCGGTCTCGCAGCAGATCTGGACGCCGCTGCACGCGGCGAAGATCCCGGTGCTGCTCTTCTCCACGGCCCTCCCGGAGCAGCTCGAGGATGCCCAGTCGACCTTCGCCCTGAGCGACCCGACCGGGGTCACGATCAGTGGGGTCCTGCCGCTGGCCGCCAAGGCGAAGACCAGGAACCTGACCGGGGTCATCATCGACGTGCCACCGGCGCTGGCCCAGTTCAAGGGCACGGGCGCGGCGGCGCTGACGAAGGCCGGGATCAGTTTCAAGGTCATTCCTGTCCCGCTGGGAACGGCCGACATGACCCCTCAGTTGCAGAGCCTGTCCGGCAGCGCACCGGGTGTCATCGAGATCGTCGGGAACGACGGATTCTGCATCAGTGCGTTCAACGCGCTGCGGACGGCCGGTTTCACCGGCCCGTTCTTCGTGAACTCCCAGTGCATCACGGACGCGACCCGCAAGGCGGTTCCGGCGGAGACGCTGGAACGGGTCACCATGAACGCGTCCGCGCCGGTGGGCATCGACAGCCCGTCGACCCTGCTCTACAAGGCCGTCGTGGCGGCCTACGGCAACAACATCAAAGTCGACGACTCCAGTGGCATGAACATGTTCGCGGAGCTGAACGCCTTCCAGGTCGCGCTGGCGGACATCAGGGGCGAGATCACCCCGGCCACGGTCATCTCGACGTTCAAGTCGATGCCGGAGAAGGAGATCCCCGGTAGCGGTGGTCTGAGGTTCCGCTGCAACGGCAAGGCCTACCCGGCCACACCGGCGGTGTGCAGCCGCGGTGGCCTGACCACACAGCTGGACGGCAAGGGCCAGCCGGCCTCCTACCAGATCGTCGGCTACAGCCCGATCCCGTAGGCCGGTGGACGCGCAGGCCCGGTAGGGGTGCGGTCGTATGCGCGGGGATGCGGACCTTCACACCCGTACGCTCGCCACCATGAGTGTGGGTGATGAGGCCGCCGGGAGCGGGGCGCGGACAGCCGCGGCGCCGGAGCGGCTGGTCGTGGCCGACGGCGTCGCGTGGCGGGCCTGGCTCGACGTGAACGAGGACGTCTCCGACGGCGTCTGGCTGGTCCTGGCCAAGAAGGGCACCACGTCGCCGACGTCCTTGCGCTATGACCGCGCGCTGGAGGAGGCGCTGTGCAGTGGCTGGATCGACGGGCAGAAGAAGAGCCTGGACGCTGCCACCTTCCAGCAGCGCTTCACCCCACGCCGGAAGGCCTCGATGTGGTCGCAGCGCAACACCGTCCTGGTGGCGCGGCTGGTCGAGCAGGGTCGGATGCGTTCCCGGGGGCAGGCCGAGATCGAACGCGCGAAGGCGGACGGACGGTGGGACCGCGCCTACCCGGGAGCGGCGACGGCCCAGGTTCCCGACGACCTGGCGGCCGCGCTGGCGGCGTCGCCCACGGCCAGCTCGGGGTTCGCCGCGCTGAACGGCGCCGGGCGCTACTCCGCTCTGCACCGCCTGCTGACCGCGTCGAACCCGGCGACCCGCGCCACCCGGCTGGCGGCCCTGCTCGCGACCCTGGAAGACGGCCGGCCCTGACCTGATCGGAGCGCCGGTCAGGTTGGGGCGTTCCGGCGGAGGCCATGACCGACCTCATTATTGTGGCGGCATGGGATTGCTGGCCGACCTTTTCAAGATCGTGTCCGACGTGCTGACGGGTGGCCGTCACCAGGGTGACGCACCCCCGCGGGAGTCGGGGCGCGAAGGTCGGCGGCGCTCCACGGCGACGCCGAAGGCCCGTCCCTCCGGCACGACTCCATCCCCGGCCTCGGTGGCCGCGCGCAGCCGCCCGGCCGAGGAGCGGACCAGGACGCGGGCGGGGGCAGCAGCAGCCGGTTCGGAGACGGGAGCAGAGGTGTCACCGGGCCAGTCCGGGCCGGATGCCACCACCGAGGTCGATCCCCAGCGCATCGGGTCGGTGCGGATGAGCTACGCGCCGCAACGGGACGCAGCCCCGGACCCCGGCGAGATCGTCTGGACGTGGGTGCCCTTCGAGGAGAACGACGGACGAGGCAAGGACCGACCCGTCCTCGTGGTGGCCGCCGAGCCCGCCGGCTCCTTCCTGGCCGTGCAGCTGACCAGCAAGGAGCACGACGGCGAAGGTGATTTCGTGCCGGTCGGCGCGGGCGAGTGGGATCGCGAGCACCGACCGTCCTGGGTCAACCTGGACCGGGTCCTTCGGGTGCACGAGGGCGGAATGCGCCGGGAGTCGGCGGCCCTGCCACGTGAACCGTTCGAACGGGTCACCGACCGGCTGCGGCAGCGCTACGGCTGGAACTAGAACATGACCGGCTGGTTCCGCGGCCGGATTCTGCATGATGTCCTGGCCTCGCGGGCGAACCACGTTCGCTGGTCTACCAGCTGGACAAGCAGATCGGCGGCTCGTTCGGCGACGTGGAGTTCTACCGGGAGCGGCTGGCCGGCACCACCGGATCGTGGACGTCGATGACCGCTGCCAGACCAGCTGGTGCCGCTACGAACTGTGGCGCGACGGCATTCTGACCGGCTCCCGCCGCGCCCGCCGTCCATGCCTTCCCGCAGTCGTCACCGATCGTGCACACGGGCGTCATCGATCAACCTGATCGTCAGGGAAAAGGGTGGCAGGTCTTCGCCACAAAACTTACCCAGCTAAATGTCACCTATTGTCACCCACTACTCTTCGCGTCCGATTTTCGGCCCGAAATATCACCCACCGCACACGCTCGCCCGTTGTAGACATCGGACGGTAACGCCCGCCGATAAACCGCCGAAATACCCTATCGCGAACGTACGACAGAATGCGCCGCGCGACGACCTTACCATTCACATCGGACGCCCCACTGGGACCCATCCGCGTCCGATGTCAAGACCCTGAAAAGCAGGCCACGTGACGCTGCGCAAGGGTGTCGGACCGATCCGATACGCTTGTTTGTTCACCCACCGGACCAGCAGTCCTTCGATATCGGACGACGTTTCGCACCTGAGCATCCGACCCACGCCCTCTTTTTCACACACCGTTGCCGAAGGGCGCAGCGAGTGGCGACATCTCCGTTGACCGCGGATACCCGCGACGATCAGCGTTTATACAGGCACGGTGTGCGGCGGGCCACCCCGGGTCGGAAAACTGGCGAGACAACTCAGCGTCAAAGGCGGCCAATTGGTGACACTTGGCCGGATAAGCTGTTTGACGGAGACTCTCTCCTCTTTTCACGGCTACCGTCGGTAGTAGCTCACGACCCCGGACACGCGGCGAATGGCGGATGTTCGCCCTGACCGGCGACGGAGCCAGGCGGCGTGGCAAAGCCAGGCGGCGTGGAGAGCCGGACGTCGCGGCGGAACCGGCCCGCATGCGGGGGGCAGGATGGGTCGCGTCGTGGACGAGAGCGGGAGGCAACGGATGGTGATCGTCTCGGGGCGGTTGGTGGTGGCGCCGGAGCAGCGGGAGGCGTACCTGGACGGCTGCGTCAGCGTGGTGGAGCAGGCTCGGCGTGCGCCCGGATGCCTGGATTTCTCGATCACCGCCGACCTGGTCGATCCGGGTCGCATCAACATCTTCGAACGGTGGGAGGCGCAGACCGACGTCGAGGCGTTCCGGGGCGGCGGGCCGAGTGACGACCAGAGCGCCGCGGTGGTGTCCGCCTCGGTGTCGGAGTACGACGTCGCGGGCAGCCGCAGCCTCACCTGACCAGTCAGCCGGGGAGGTCCAGGTCCAGCCAGACGCGGTCACGCAACGCGATGCCGTCGAGGAGGATGCCCGGCGGATACCCGGCGGCCTCGGTGAAGGCGTCGCGTTCGATGGACCGGAGGCGGAATCCGCACCGCTGGTAGAAGCGCAGGTTGCCGATGCCCGCCGCCGCGGTCGCGACCAGCAGGACCCGCGGTGACTCGGCCGCGATCAGGTCAATAAGCGCCTTGATCAGGGCCTGGCCGATGCCCTGGCCCTGGTAGGCGGTCAGCACCGCCATGTTCCTGATCTCCGGTGTGCCGACCGGTGTGCCGACCGGTGTGCCGACCGCGGGGTGATCGGGGCCGTGGCTGTCGTGGTGTTCGGTCGGGACGACCTGGAGGTGACCCACGATGTCCGGACCGATCCGCGCGACCAGCACCCGGCCGAGGGGGAGGTAGGCGTCGAGCAGCGCGGCGGAGTCCTCGGCCAGTTCGAACAGACTACGCAGCGCGCAGCGGTCACCGTCGTACAGCTCGATGGTCGGTGTGCCGCGCTGGCCGGTCATGCGGGCTCCCGGACGAGGATGGCGCGGGTGTACAGCAGGTCGAACCCGCTGCGCTGGGCGTTGTGCTGGGATTTCGAACCCGGCTGGGTGGTGATCACGGCGACCTCGCAGCCGGCCGCGGTGGCATCGGCGAGGCGGGCGGCCAGCAGCGCCGACTGGATGCCGCGGCGGCGATGCGCCGGGACGGTCGCCGCACCGCCGAACTGGGCGATGTCGCCCGAGATCCGCAGGCTGGCGCCACCGGCGAACACCCCGTCGCGCCAGGCGCCGTAGCGCCGAACCCCGACCGCCGCGGCGAGGTCCCGCATGGCGCCGAGGAGGACCTCCCGGGTGAACTCCTCGTGTGCGGCGACCCCTTCGGTGTCCGAGACCGCGACACCGTCCGCCATGACCTCGAGCCACTGGTCGAACGCGTCCTGGCCGCTGGTTCGGATCTCGATTCCCGGCGGGGTGACCGTCCGGTGGGCGCCGTCCAACGCCCGTCCGAGCACGTTCTCGAAGGAGACCAGGCGGTAGCCCCGTCCGGTCAGCAGGTCGGCGACCGCGGGATCGGCGAGCGTGGCGACCTCGGCCTGCACCGGTGCGCCGCGGCTGGCGAAGGCCCGTTCGACCTCCGCCAGGTCGTTCGCCGTCGGCACCACATCGAAGCCGAGCCCGGCGACCTTGTTGAGCGGCGACCCGTCCTCGGCGTAACTGGCCACCCCACCCGCGAGGGGCAGCACGAACCCCACCGCATCACCCGGTGGACGGCGGCGGCTGGCCGCGGCGTTGCCCTGCGCGATCAGCTCCACCTCGGCCCGCTCGATGCGGGCGGCCAGCTCCGGGCCGCAGAACAGCGGCGATCTCCCGGTACCCGCGGGCGTACCGCGGCTGATGGTTGTCATACCGGTAAGTGCGTCCGGCGCTCCCACCGTTACAGGCCGCCGCCGTTGCTTTCTCCCCCGCCCTGTCGGGTGCATGACACCCGCGCCGCCGCCGCCGCCGCCCGCGCCGCGGTGCCGTGGCGGGAGTTCCCACCCGACGACCGGCCCGGTCAGTAGCCGAAGGCGGAGGGACGGCCCTGGGCGCCGTCGACGGTGATGTCGGCGCCGTTGATCCAGGTGGCGCGGTCGGAGAGCAGGAAGGCGACGACGTCGGCGACCTCCTCGGCGTGACCGAGCCGGCCGGCCGGGAAATCCCGGCGGACGAACTCGGCGAAACCGTCCGGGTCCTGCTGGGCGTAGGTCTCCCAGGAACCACCGGGAAAGATGGTGGAGCCGGGGCTGACGGTGTTGAGTTCGAAGGTCCGCGCCCAGTCCTGCGCGGTGGAGTCGAGCAGTCCGCCACCGACGATGCCGCCGACGTTCGCGACCAGCAGGTCCACCCGGCCGAACCCGTCCGCGGCTTCGTCGACGAACCGCTCGACCTCGCCGGGACTCGTCACATCGGCCACGCACGTGAACACGTCGCCACCGACACCGTCGGTCTCTGTGCCACCCACGCCGGTGCCGCTGGTACCGCCCACACTGGCGGTCTTCGGTGCGAGGCTTCGACGGTAAACAGTTACAGAGTGGACACCTTGAGCGTTCGCTCATGTACACCGGGAAACATCTAGCTATTTCGGGGTCAATCCGGCGAACAACACGCGGCGGACGGCGGGCATAGGTTGCCGCCATGGCATCGGGAACGCGTGACCAGGAGCTGGAGTCGGCACTGGCGGCCGTCGGGCCACGGTTGCGGCGGCTACGAGGTGCCGCTGGACGAGCTCGTGGGCTCCCCGCCCACCGGCGACCCGCGTGTGCACGGCACGCCGATCTCCTTCGGTGGCATCACGGCGATACCGCTGTCGCGCCGGCCCGGCGGGATTCAGACGTTCAAAATGATTCTTCCCGCCGGCAGCCAGTGACGGGAGCCGGACCAGAAAAGCCATGACGGATACGAATGGCTGTTCGTGCTCGGTGGCCGGCTGCGGATCGTCCTCGCCGAACACGACTTCGTGCTCGGTCCCGGTGAGGCGGCCGAGTTCGACACCCGGGTGCCGCACTGGTTCGGCGGCGCCGACGAGAATCCCGTCGAGATTCTCAGCATCTTCGGTCCGCAGGGCGAGCGGGTCCACCTCCGCGCCCGCTCCCGCCCGACGTCCACCGCCGGCCACCGCGGCTGACGCCGGGATCAGCCGGTGCGCCGCAGCCGCACGACACTGTCGGTGCGGGTGCCGGGCACCCCCTCGGGCGACGGGACGCTGGGGACCACGACGGCACGGGCCGCGACGACGGTCCAGCCGGTCAGGTCGAGGGAGGCGACGGTCTCCTCGGGGCTCGGCGGGTCGAAGTGCGGCGGCGGCTCGGTCATCCAGGACGGAGCGCCCAGGTGACCGATGATGATCAGGGTGCCGCCCACGGCCACCGCCGTGGCCGCCCGGCGCAGGATCCGCTCACGGTCCAGCGCGACCGGGGAATGCAGGTAGGCCGTGGTGACCAGATCCCAGGCGCCGGTGGGAAAATCGGTGTCGAGATTGTGGGCGGACCAGCGGATCCGTCCGTCGAGGCCGAGCGCCCGCGCCGCGGCGGCCCCGCGCGCCAGCGCGGTCGGGGAGATGTCGACGGCATCGACCTGCCAGCCCTGACCCGCCAGCCAGATCGCGTCGCCCCCCGTGCCACAACCAAGATCGAGTGCGGTGCCGGACGCGCCGGAGCCGCCGGAGCCGCCGATGGGGCGCTCGGCCAGCTCGTCGACCAGGGCCGGATTGGCCCGGCCGCTCCACGGCTGACCCTCGGAGTAGAACCGCTCCCACAGCTCGGTGGGGTCGGTCGCGGGATCGACGTCGTGAATCCAGTGCCGGCCGGAACTCCCCCCCTGACCACCGTGGTCATGGCCGTCGTGACCGGCATGGCTCTCGTGACCGGCGTGACCGGCCACCGTGTCGCCATCAGCTACTGCTTCGTTCATGGTTGACCACCTCCACCGGTAGCGTGCCGACCGTGCGACCAGGACGGCAAGAAAGTTTGCCGAAATGGCAAGGGAATGCCTGCGCGGCGCCGCCTCACCGGGGGCGAGCGGTGCGCAGGTTCTCCTTCTTGGCCTTGTTGCCGCAGGTGTTCATCGAGCACCAGCGGCGCTGCCCTGGCCGGGAGCCGTCCAGGAACAGGGCGCGACAGTCGGGGCCGGCGCATTCGTGCACGCGGGCGAGCGCGGGCGAGGCGACCAGGTCGAGGGCGTCCCGGGCGATCAGGGCCAGGGTCGCGGCCACCGGGTCGTCCGCGTGCCAGGACAGGCCGAGGGCGTCGTCGAGCCGGGGCGCCGGCACCGGCCAGGCCGCCACCGCGTTGACGATCTCCCGCGCGGACGAGGAGCGCTCGACGGTCCCGGGCGGTTGCGGGTGACCGTCCGAACCGCGGGCGGCCGCGATCAGCTGGTGGACGGCCTCGCGCAGCTCGCGGGCCTGGGCCGCCCGTTCGTGCGACACCGGCCGGGGGTCGGGCGACGCCGGCCACGGGCCGAACCGGTCGAGCCAGGCCGCCACGGCGGCGGCGTCGGGCAGCTCCTCGACCTGGGCGGAGGTCCCGCGGTGGCGCAGCGTGCGGATGAGGTCCAGGCACAGGCGGCCCGACCCGGACCGGAAGACGTGCCCGACGGATGCGGAGGCCATTGCCCGACGGTACGCCTCGACGAACTGGTCTAACTGGTACCTTCAGAACCGCTATAACCGGTTCATAATCCACGGGAGGCCGCATGGCGGACAGGCCGGACGGCACACTGTCACCCAGAACGATCTTCCTGTTGGCGCTGTCCTGCGGCGTGTCGGTGGCGAACATCTACTTCCCGCAGGCGATCAGCCCGCTCATCGCCGACGGGCTGCACGTCTCGGACGCCCAGGCGGCCCGGGTGGTGACCGCGAACCAGGCCGGCTACGCTGTCGGGATCTTCCTGCTGGTCCCGCTCGGCGACCGGATCGCCACCCGCCGGCTCGTCGGCACCCTGCTGGGCCTCGTCTCGGCGGGGCTGCTGGTGGCCGGCACCGCACCGAGCCTGCCGGTGCTGGTCGCGGCGAGTGCGCTGGTCGGGGTGACCACGGTCGTCCCGCAGATCATCATTGCCACGTCGGTCGGGCTCGTACCCGAGGCGCGTCGGGGGGCGGTCACCGGGACGCTGCTCTCCGGCCTGCTCGGCGGAATCCTGCTGGCCCGGACGTTCGGTGGCGCGCTCGGGACGTGGCTGGGGTGGCGGGCGCCGTATCTGGTGGCGGCGGCGCTGATGCTGGCGCTCGCCGCCGCGCTGACCGGCGTCCTGCCGACGGCGCGGCCGGCGTCCCGGCAGCGTTACCCGGCGCTGGTCGCCGCCGCGCCCCGGCTGCTGCGCGCGGAGCCGGCGCTGCGCCGATCCTGCCTGTTCCAGAGCGCCGCGCTGGCCGGGTTCAGCGCGGCGTGGACCAGCCTCACGCTGTATCTCACCAGCTCCGCCTACGGCCTCGGGACGGTGTCGGTCGGGGTGATCGCGCTGGTCGGGGCGGCGAGCATGCTGGTCACCCCGCGGGTGGGGCGACTCGTCGACCGGCGTGGGCCGGGTGTCGTCAGCGTCGCCGCGATGGGTGGCAGTCTCGCCGCGGCCGCCCTGCTGCTGACCGGCTGCCTGGGCGGTGCGCTCGGGCTGATCGGGCTGACCGCCGGGATGCTCCTGCTCGACGTCGCCGTCCAGTCCGGGCAGGTGGCCAACCAGTCCCGGGTGTTCGCGCTCGCGCCGGCGATGCGCTCCCGCCTCAACACCGCGTACATGAGCTGCGTCTTCCTCGGCGGCAGCGCCGGTTCGTGGCTCGGCGTCACGGCCTACGACCAGCTCGGCTGGCCCGGCGTCTGTCTGCTGCTCGCCGGGTCCGCGACGCTCGCCCTGCTCGCCGCCGCCACCCTCGGCACCACCGCCGGACCGCGGGCGTCGAAACATCCGCGGGTGTCGGATGGGTGCCACCCGACACCCGCCGAACCGGCGTGGCTGCCAGACTCGGTGCCCGCCGCCGACGTCGACGACCGGCTGGACGGCCAGGTACACCGGTTGGACGGCCAGGTACACCGGTTGGCGCCCACGGGTCGCGAACGGCCGGGGTGAAGGGGATACGGGTGGACTGGGAGCTGCGGACCTGTGCGCGCAGGGGGCACGTCACCTACCGGCCGGACGGGCGCTGCGGGACGCGACCGTCCCGCGGCTGCTCGCGGCGGAACGGTTCGTCCGGGCACTGCTGATGGTGCTGATCGGAGATGCCATCCTGCGGTTTCGCCGGTCCGAGGGGCAGGTGCAGCAGCCGAACATCTGCGCCATCTGATCCACACGAAGCCGAACACTCTGCTGCTGGTGGCGTGCCTGCTGTTCGGTTATGCGGCGGTGCAGATCGTCGAGGCGGTCGGGTTGTGGCTGCTCAAACGGTGGGGTGAGTACTTCGCGGTCGTGGCGACCTCGGCCTTTCTGCCGTTGGAGGTCTACGAGCTGACCGAGCGCATCACGGTGCTGCGGATCGGGACGCTGGTCGTCAACATCGCCGCCGTCGCCTATCCGGTCGCGAGCAAGCGGTTGTTCGGGGTGCGGGGTGGGGCGGCGGCGTTCGAGGCCGAGCGACACGCCGCGTCGCTGCTCGAGGTGGAGGACGCCGCGCAGGTGGCGCACGTTAGGACCGAGGAACCAGGCGCATTTCCGCCGGATGTACGCGTACAGCACTAGCCGGGACGATACAGTGCGCCATCTGGCCGACGGAGCGAGATCTTCCCTGGTAGACAGGGAACATCGAGTGTCAGAAGTCGTCCGAGACAGTGCCGCACCGCCCAGGAGGGCCGATCCGCGCGATACGCGAACATGTTCCGACGTTCATGGATCCGACATACCGCAACCGTGTACTGATGAACATGTCCTCCACCTGTCTGGCCGATGCGCACCGGCACCTCGGTGTGCTTCCGGCCCACCCGTTCTACGGGGGTCCGGCGGTGCACCCCGACATCGGCGCCCGGGCGACGATCGACGAACTCATCGCCGATCTCGACCGGGAGGGCACCACCCGCGCCCTGGTCATCCCGAACTACGGCGTGCCCGACGTCAGCCACACCTTCGCGCTCAACGACCTGGTACTGGAAGCCGCCGCGCGCGACGACCGCGTCCGGGCCGGCCTCTACGTCTCGCCCCTGCCCCGGGACGCCGCACTCACCGCCCGCGCCCTCGCGCTGGCCGGTGAACACGGTGTGCGCGCGTTGAAGACCACCTTCCTGCTCGGCGGCAGCGTCGAGGACGCCGGCTGCCTCGCCCAGCTCGACCAGATCTTCGCCACCGCGGTCACCCACGACCTGACCGTGCACGTGCACACCTCGCCCGGCGCGGCCAGTGACATCGACCGGGTCGGCCAGCTCGTCGAACGATACGGAGACGAGGCGAAGATCCATCTGGTGCATTTCGGCGGTGGGATGAGTGGTCACATCAAGCTCGCCGGCGGCCGGTTCTTCGACTGGATCGCGGCCGGGAAACGGGTCTACACGGATCTGAGCTGGGCGATCGGATTCGCGCCGCGCTGGCTGGCCGCGGAGATAGACCGCCGCGGACTCGGGCACGACCGGTTGTTGTTCGCCTCCGACGAACCGTGGGGTGACCAGGCCGGTGAACATGCCCGGATGACGGCCGCCGTCGGCGACGGCGAACTGGCCCGGCACGTCTTCACCGAGAACTTCGCCACTCTCTACGACTGATCCCCGGGCACCAACACCCGGCCACCAGCACCCAGCCGACCGGACCCGCACGCAGCAGCATGTTCCGCCGTACCCGGAGCATCCCGGACAAGGACCCCGACACCGTCATCCGCGCGCACGTCAGGCGCCGAACAATCCGCCGTCCCACCAGCGAGGAGCAGCAAGGATGTCCCTGGACGACACGATTGCCGAGAACATCGCCCGCAGCCTGGCCGAGATCCCGCACCCGTCGCTGCCCAAGGGCAGCAACATCTACGGCTCGACCAAGATTTTCCCCGATTACCAGGCCGAGAACGGCGAGTCGTACTTCACGCTCGTCCACGGTATCGCGCACGAGTCGTCGGTGAGCTTCGTCGCCGTTCTCCAGGCCACCCGCGCGCTGCGCAAGGGATTCGAGTCTGCGATCTACTTCTACGGGCCCGGGGCGATCAACTGCGTCGCGAACCGGGGTTTCCCGACCACCGGCGACGCGGCCTTCCCCGGCGAGACGAACATCAACCTGGCGCTGGAGACGTTCATCAAGGAGGGCGGCACGGTCTACTGCTGCCGTTTCGGCCTGGCGCTGCACGGTGCCCGCGAGGAGGACCTCATCGCGGGGGTCGTTCCCGCGCATCCGCTCGACGTCCAGGACGCGGTCATCCACTACGCCCGCAAGGGTGCCATCATCAACTCCACCTACATGGTGTGATCGATGACGAGCACCGCGCTGAGAAGTGAGCTCGCGGTCCGCGGGGTGGCGCTGGACGCACCCGTGCGGCGCCGCGGCGGTGCCGGTCCCTCCGACGACGGCCATGTTCTGCTGGACGGGGTCGGCACGGCACTACCGATCGTGGCGACCAGCCGTTACCGGGTGAGCGAGGGCCGGCTGCTGCTGGACGGGGCCGATCTCGGGCTCGACGTCGAACCGGTGCGTCGGCCGGCGTTCTACGACCTGCGCACCGCCGACGGCCTCCCCTACCACCAGATCGCCCGGCTGCACGGCGCGGACGTGCTGGCCACCACGGTCGTGCAGACCTGTGTCCGCTACGCGCCGGAGCAACGATGCCGGTTCTGCGCGATCGAGGAGTCGCTGCGTTCGGGGGCGACCACCGCGGTGAAGACCCCGGCGCAGCTCGCCGAGGTCGCCGAGGCGGCGGTGCGCCTGGACGGCGTCCGCCAGCTGGTGCTGACCACCGGGACGTCCGCCGGGCGTGACCGCGGCGCCCGCCACCTGGCCCGCTGCGTGCGGGCGGTGGTCGAGGCGGTGCCGGACCTGGCGATCCAGGTGCAGTGCGAACCGCCGGAGGATCTGGCCGTCCTCGGTGACCTGCGCGACGCCGGCGCCGTGAGCATCGGCATTCACGTCGAGTCCCTGGACGACCAGGTCCGGCGGCGGTGGATGCCGGGCAAGGGGTCGGTGCCGCTGAGCGAGTACCGGGCGGCCTGGCGGGAGGCCGTGCGGGTGTTCGGCCGCAACCAGGTCTCCACCTATCTGATCGTCGGTCTCGGCGAGGACCCGGACGAACTGGTCGCCGGTGCGGCCGAACTCGTCGAACTCGGCGTCTACCCGTTCGTCGTGCCGCTGCGGCCGATCGCCGGCACACTCGCCGTCGACGTGGACGGGGCGGTCACTCCCCCGGCCGCCGTCGTCGCGGATGTGACCAGCCGGGTCGCCGCCCTGCTGCGGGCGGCCGACATGACCGGCGCCGACCAGCGGGCGGGCTGCGCGGCCTGCGGGGCGTGCAGCGCCCTGCGCTCGGCAGGTGCGTGATGTCCCTGGGTGATGTTCTGCTCGGCGTCCCGGCGCCGGACACGCTGCGTCGGGCGTGGACGATCGACGTGGCCGACGACCCGCGGGCGCTGTCGGCCTACCGGCGGCTGCGCCACGACGTGTTCGTCACCGAGCAGGGCCTGTTCACCGGCAACGACCACGACGACGCCGATGATGATCCGCGCACCGTCGTCCTGCTCGCCCATGATCCGGACGGCTTCCTGCTCGGCGGCGTCCGGTTGCACTGCGTCACCAGTGCGGAGCTGGGGTGGTGGCGCGGCAGCCGGCTGGTCGTCGAACGGGCGGCGCGGCGGCGGGCCGCCGGGGTGGGGGCGGCGCTGGTGCGGGCGGCCTGCGCCCACGCCGAACAGGCCGGGGTGCTGCGTTTCGAGGCGACGGTGCAGCCCGCGCCGGCGCGGATGTTCGCCCGGCTCGGCTGGCAGGCGGTGCGACCGCACCTGGTGGCCGGCCGGCCGCACATGCTGATGCGCTGGCCGGTGGACCGGTTCGCCCGGCAGGCCGCGGCGGTGAAGGCCCCGTTGGGCGGGCTGCTCGCCGACCTGCGCCCCGGCGGGTACGGGTTCGTCGGCGATGACGGCGCGCCCGTACCCGGCAGCGATCTGATCGCCGCCTGCGACGCGATCGTGCCGTCGCTGGTCGAACGGGACCCGGAGTGGGCCGGCTGGTGCGGGGTGCTGGTCAACGCCGGCGACCTCGCGGCGATGGGCGCCGAACCCGTGGGGCTGCTCGACGCGCTCGGCGCCCGGGACGCCTCCTTCGCCGCCCGGGTGCTGTCCGGGTTGCGGGCCGCCTCCGCCGCCTACCGGCTGCCCGTCCTCGGTGGGCACACCCAGCTCGGCGTCCCGGCGGCACTGTCGGTGACGGCGCTGGGACGGGCGTCCCGTCCGGTACCGGCCGGCGGTGGACGCCCGGGACACGCCGTGACCCTGACCGCCGATCTCGGTGGGGGCTGGCGGCGCGGGCACACCGGCCGGCAGTGGGATTCGAGCACCCTCCGCGGCGCCCTCGAACTCGCCGCGATGACCAGCGTCGTCGCCCGCACCGCCCCCGCCGCGGCGAAGGACGTCAGCATGGCCGGCACCGTCGGCACCCTCGGCATGCTCGCCGAGGCCAGCGGCTGCGCCGCCGTGCTGGACGTGGCCGCCGTGCCCAGGCCCACCGGTGTGCGCCTGGCCGACTGGCTGTCGTGCTTTCCCGGTTTCGCCATGCTCACCGCCGACGAGCCAGGCCGTGGCGTCGCCGACGCGGGCCCCGCGACCAGCGCCGTCTGCGGCGCCCTGGTCGCCGGGACCGGGGTGGCGCTGCGCTGGCCCGACGGCGACATCACCACGGGCGTGCCCGGTGCCGTCACCGGGCTCGGCCCCGCTGGAGGAATCTCATGATCACGGTCGCCGCGGTGGCCGCCGAGTTCGGACGGGACCTGTCCGCGGCGTTCGCCCGCATCGAAACCCTGCTCGAGGCCGCGCGGGACCGCGGCGCGAGCCTGGTCGTCCTGCCCGAGGCCGCCCTCGGCGGCTACCTGACCGCCCTCGGCTCCCCCGCTCCCGCCGCGTCGGACGACCTCGTCGACGGGGCGTCGGTGCTGCCGCCCGCCCTGGACATCGACGGGCCGGAACTGCGCCGGCTGGCCGCGCTCGCCGGGGACCTGGTCGTCGCCGTCGGGCTGTGCGAGTCCGACGGGGCGGCCCGGTACAACACCGCGGTGGCCCTCCACGGTGGCGGGGTGCTCGGCGTCCACCGCAAGGTGCACCAGCCACTCGGGGAGGGCGCGTCCTACCGGGCCGGGGACAGCTTCGCCGCGTTCGACACGCCGGTGGGACGCCTCGGCATGCTGATCTGCTACGACAAGGCCTTCCCGGAGGCGGCCCGAGCCCTGGCCGTCGACGGGGCCCAGATCGTCGCGTGCCTGTCGGCGTGGCCCGCCGCCCGCACGTTCGCCGCCCCGGACCTCACCCAGGACCGGTGGACCCGCCGCTTCGACCTGTTCGACCGGGCCCGGGCGCTGGAGAACCAGGTGCTGTGGGTGTCGTCCAACCAGGCGGGGACGTTCGGTTCGCTGCGCTTCGTCGCCAGCGCCAAGGTCGTGGACGCCGGCGGCGACATCCTGGCCA
Organism: Frankia sp. AgPm24; assembly: GCF_023243055.1. Taxonomy (NCBI): domain Bacteria; kingdom Bacillati; phylum Actinomycetota; class Actinomycetes; order Frankiales; family Frankiaceae; genus Frankia; species Frankia sp. AgPm24. The sequence continues at coordinate 112,343 of NZ_JALKFW010000206.1, forward strand.
CCACCGGAACCGCGCCCGGCGTCGCCTACGCCACCGTCGACCTCGACGACATGCTCTCGGCCGCCCGGGCCAGCATGTTCCACCTACGTGACCGGCGCCCCGACGCCTACCCGGCCGGCGCCACGGGACGGATCGAGCCGTGAGTGAACACCTTCCGGTCGCCATCATCGGTGGCGGCCAGGCCGGCCTTGCCCTGAGCTGGCATCTGGTCGCCGCCGGCGTCGAACACGCCGTCCTCGAACGTGACACCGCCACGCACACCTGGCGCGACGCCCGCTGGGACAGTTTCTGCCTGGTCACCCCGAACTGGCAGTGCCAGCTCCCCGGCTACACCTACACCGGCCCCGACCCGGACGGCTTCATGGTCCGCGCCCAGATCATCGACTGGCTGGACGGCTACCGCGCGAGCTTCGCCCCGCCCCTGCGCGAGCACACCGCCGTCACCTCGCTGCGCCCCCGCGGCGACGGCCCCGGCGCCGAGGATCCCGCCGGCGGCTTCGTCCTGCGCACCACGACCGCCGCCACCTCCAGCGGCGGGGACGAGCACGAGCTCCTGGTCGATCAGGCGGTCGTGGCCACCGGGGGTTACCACGTGCCGGCGATCCCCCGGCTGGCCGAACGGCTCCCGGCCGGGCTCGTCGGGGTGCACTCCTCCGCCTACACCAACCCGGACGCGCTGCCCGCCGGGCCGGTGCTGGTCGTCGGCACCGGCCAGTCCGGGGCGCAGATCGCCGAGGATCTGCACCTGGCCGGCCGCGAGGTGCATCTGGCCGTCGGCAACGCGCCGCGCTTCGCCCGCACCTACCGCGGCCGCGACGTCATCGCCTGGATGCACGACACCGGCCACTACGCCAGGCCCGTCACCGACCGGCCGCTGGCGGAACGCACCCAGGACCGCACCAACCACTACGTCACCGGACGCGACGGCGGCCGCGACATCGATCTGCGGGCCTTCGCCCGCGACGGCATGATCCTGCACGGCCGGCTCCTCGACCTCGTCGACGGCCAGTTCCACTTCGCCGGCGATCTCGGTGCCAACCTGGACACCGCCGACGAGGTCTACAACGGCATCAACGCCCTGATCGACACGCACATCGCCACCCACGGTCCGGCGGTGGAGATCGGCCCCAGCCGCTACGTCCCGGTGTGGCATCCACCGTCGTCCACCGGACCGGACCTCGCCGTCGACGACATCGCCGCCGTCGTGTGGGCCACCGGTTTCACCCGGGACCACCGCTGGCTGCACGCCGGTGTCTTCGACGGAGCCGGCCACCCCCAGCACCTACGCGGCGTCACCGCCGTGCCCGGCCTGTACTTCCTCGGCCTGCCCTGGCTGCACACCTGGGGTTCGGGCCGTTTCGCCGGCCTCGCCCCGGACGCGGCCCACCTCGCCGAACGCATCACCGAACGCATCGCCGACCAGCACCGCTCCCGGACGCGAACCCAGCCGCCGACCGTCGCCGAGCAGCCGGGCGGGCCGGCGCGGACAGGCGGAGCGGGGCAGACAGGCGGGGTGATCCGCCGGTGACAGTGCTGCGTCTCGCCGCGGCGGGCGCCCATTTCGGCCGGGACCTCGACCGATCACTGGAACGGATCAGTTCGATCATCGACGCGGCGCGCCGGGCCGAGGCGTCGATGGTCGTCCTGCCCGGCGGTGCCCTCGGCGGTTACCTCGCCGATCTGCGCTCCCCCGATCCGCACGCCCTGCCGCCCGCGGTGGACGTCACCGGCCCGCACCTGCGTCGGGTCGCGGCGCTGGCCGGTGACCTGCTGGTCTGCCTGGGGTTCACCGAGCTCGCCGACGGACGCCGCTGGAACTCTGCGGTGTGCGTCCACGGGGACGGGGTGCTCGGCCACTACCGCAAGGTCCACCAGCCGCCGGGTGAGGCGCTGGTGTACGCCGCCGGCGAGCGGATCGCCGCCTTCGACACCCCGCTCGGCCGGGTCGGGATGCTCGTCGACTACGACAAGACGTTCCCCGAGGCCGCCCGCACCCTGGCGTTGGACGACGCCCGCATCGTCGCCTGCCTGTCCGCCTGGCCCGCGAGCCTGACCCGACGCGCCGAACGGCTCACCCAGGACCGGCAGGCCCGCCTGTTCGACCTGTACGACTGCGCCCGCGCCGCCGAGAACCAGATCGTCTGGCTGTCGTCGAACCAGACCGGCACGATGGGCGGCCTGAACTTCTTCGGCCAGGCCAAGGTGGTCGGCCCCGGCGGGGACATCCTCGCCCGCACCTGGGCCAAGGGCGGCCTCGCCGTCGCCGAACTGGACGTCGACGCCGAGATCGAGCGGGCCCGGCTCGTCCTGCACCACCTCGCCGAACGCCGTCCCCACCTGTACACCCCCACGGACAGCCGCCCGCTGACAGCGGCACGGGCACCCGGCGGGCGCTCGGACGGCCGATCGGATCGGCGAGCCAGCGACGGTACGCCCGGATGACGGGCCCGCTGCGCATCGCGCTGCTGACCTACTCGACCCGTCCACGCGGCGGCGTGGTGCACACCCTGGCGTTGGCCGAGGCGCTCGTCGCCCTCGGGGCCAGCGTCGACGTGTGGACGCTGGCCCGCGGCGGGGACGGCGCCTTCTTCCGCCCCCTCGACCCGCGGGTCGTCGTGCGGGCCGTCCCCTTCCCCGACCTCCCGGACGAACCGGTCGGCGCCCGCATCGTCCGCTCCATCGCCGTGCTCGCAGACGCCTTCACCCCGCACGCCACCCATGACCACGACCGCGGGTACGACGTGGTGCACGCCCAGGACTGCATCAGCGCCAACGCCGTCCTCAACGCCAACGCCGTCCTCAACGCCAACGCCGGGCTCCGCCCCACCGGTTCGGATGGTTCGGGTGGTTCGGGGCATCTCGCCCGCTGCGTGCGCACCATCCACCATCTCGACACGTTCACCACCCCGCAGCTGGCCGCCTGCCACGAACGTGCGGTTGTCGCCCCCTCGGCGCACGTGTGTGTCTCCGCCGCCGTGGCCGCCGAGGTGACGCGCGGATGGGGCATCCATCCGACAGTGATCCCCAACGGGGTGGACGCCGCCCGGTTCACCGCCGCGGCCGACGACCGGGCGGCCCGCTCGTCCTGGGCGGACACGCTCGGCGGCCCGTACGTTCTCGCCGTGGGCGGCATCGAGCCCCGCAAGGGCACCGCCGACCTGGTCGAGGCGATGGCGACGGTCCGCGCCGCCCGCCCGGACCTCTCCCTGGTCATCGCCGGCGGCGACACCCTGTTCGACTACCGCGGTTACCGGGACGAGGTGCTCGCCAGCGCCGACCGGCTCGGCGTCACCCCGCGGATCCTCGGCCCGGTCGAGCACGGTTCGCTCCCGTCCCTGGTCGCCCAGGCCGCCGTGTTCGCCTTCCCCTCGACGAAGGAGGGCTTCGGCCTCGCGGCCCTGGAGGCGCTGGCCGCCGGGGTGCCGGTGGTGGCCCGTGACCTGCCCGTGCTGCGTGAGGTCCTGGGCCCCGCCGTCCGCTACGCCGCCACCCCCACCGATATCGCCGCCGCGCTGCTCACCGCCGCCACTCACCGCGACCCCACGGTCACCATCGCCGGCCGCGCCCTCGCCACCCGCTACACCTGGGCCGCCGCCGCCCGCGCCCACCTCGACCTCTACCACCGTCTGACCAGGACCTCCGCCACCGTCTGACGTCGAAGATCCACGAGAGGCGACGCGGGAACGCGGGGACTCAGGAGTGCGGGGACTCGCTGAAGCCGCCGTCCCAGACGGCCTTCGCGCCGCTGTCGCCGATGCGGTAGACCTGCACGACCGATCCCACCGAGACCACGATGCTGAGCACGGCGAGCACGACCATGACCGCGAGCCCCGTCGTCCCCCCAAGCACCGCTGCCCGTCCTGCCCCGGACCCCCCGGCTCCACCGGACGCAGGGGCCTCTGTCGTCGCATGGACGCCAGCGCCCGTCCGGCCACGCAGCGGCCAGGTGCCGCCGGAGTAGGCCGCCCACAGCCAGCCGACCAGGGCCAGCACGAACAGGGCGATCACCCAGGGAAGCAGCTCGTCGCCGAGTTCGGTGTGCCGGCGCACCAGTTCGTCCGAGGACACGCGTGCCTCGAGCCATTCGCCGGCGTGCGTCGTCAGGGGCACGCTCACCAGCGCCACCAGCGCGACCAGCGGCGTGACCAGCCCAAGCCGACGGCGGGCCGCCGGCCAGACGGCGGCCAGGACCACCAGCAGGGCCGCGAGCGGCACCAGGATGACGACCACGTGCACCAGCAGAACGTGTGCGGGTAGCCCGCTGACTTCCGTCGGTCCCACCATGCCTCCGATCCGGGTGCCATGGACGCTACCGTGAGCGTGCGGTCAATCACCGTGTCATCTGCGGGGCGCCCCGGTCAGGACCGCCGTACCTGTCCTCACGGCTCGGCGACGGCCCCGGTTCAGTTGCTGGCGCAACTTTCGGACGACACCCGCGGAGCCGGCGGCCCGGGCCGCGCCGCGGGGGGCGGCGGCCCCCCACCAGAAGACGGCCCGCCGCCGGAGGGCGGGGCCCCACCACCAGGAGACGGGACGGCGGTGGATGGCGATGGGGATTCGGGCGCGACGCCGCGCAGCGCCTGGTAGACCTCCAGGAAGTCGCGGACGGCGGGGACGGAGCGGTAGCCGACGAGGCGTCCGGCGAGCATCCGCAGGCGTTCGGACGTGCGCGCCGAGTTGACCCGACTGTCGAGGCGGGCGATCCGGATGGCCCGTTCGCAGGCCTGCTCGACGTCGCCACGCAACAGGTTGACCTCGGCGAGCCACGACTCGTAGAGGGCGACCTCCCGGGCGCGCAGCGGATCGTAGCCGGCCAGGCCAGCCCGCAGCCGGGCCTCGGCGCGCTCCGGACGGCACAGCTGGGTCCAGCAGCGGCCGGCCATCACATCGATCTCACGTTCGTCCAGCCAGTAGGCCCAGTCGGGGCGGGGCTCGCGGTCGGCCTGGTCGTAGAGGCGTTCGACCTGGGCCAGGGTCCGCTCGCAGGCGGGCCGGTCACCGGCTCGGGCGTAGGCCCAGGCGAGCCGGTCCGCCAGCAGGGCCTGCGCGGCCGCCGGGGTGGCACGGTCGACACCGGCGCAGGCCGTCTGGGCCAGCAGCACACCGCGCCGGACATCCCCCTGGTTGACCAGCTGGTAGGACTGGGTGGAGATCAGGTTCGCGGCCAGCGCGACGTCTCCGCTGGCATGGGCCGCCCGGATTCCGCCGGACAGGATGCGGCGGGCGCTGTGCTGACGGCCGGCGTCGGCGGCGATCCATCCGACGAGCTGACAGAGCTGGGCGACGGAGGCCAACAGCCGGCGACCCACGGCGGCGTCGTAGGACGCCTCGCGCAGCATCGTGACGGTGGCGACCATCTCCCGTTCGACCAGGCCGATCAGGTCACGCCCGCCGATGTGGTCGTCGAGCCGGCGAAACTGGGCGACCCGCCCCTCGACCCGTTCGGCCAGCGCCGCGCCGATGTGCCGTCCGGCGGCGAGTTCCATGATCTGCGGCGGCTCGGTGAGCAGCCATTCGTGTGCGAGCCGCAGAGCGTCCCAGCCGGAGCCGTCTCCGTCGGCTCTCACCCGCGCGTCGTCCGCCGGCCCGCCGGCCGGTCCGCCGGCCGCGGGACGCGACGATCGCGGCGCTCCCGCCGCGGCCCCGGGCGTCCCCGCCCGACCAGCCCTGACCGACCGGGACTCCCGGTCCGAGCGCGCCGCCCCGGGCACTGCCCCCGCCCCCGGCCGTACGCCCGACCCAGGCGGCGACATCGGTCCAGGCGGCGACATCGACCCAGGCGGCGACATCACCTCGGACGATGGCAGCGGCCCGGACGCTGCTGTGGCGGCGGGCGAACGCAGCTGGACGTTCACCGAGGCCGACAGGTAGGCCGCGAGCAGCTCGCTGCTGCGCCGGGTCCAGGCGGCGGCGCCAGGGGCCGGTGCGCCTCGCCGTGGTGGCCCACTCCCGGGCCATGGCCCGGGATGAGCCCGCAACGGCGCGGCCCGCGCGGAGCCCACCGAGGCGGCTCCGGGCACACCCCCGGAACCAGCATCGCCACCAGTTCCGAGACCAGTTCCGAGACCAGGACCTGAGCCGGCGGCCGTGGCCGGCCCCGAGCCACCCACGGCACGATCGTCCGGATGGACGCGTCCGGGCGGTGGCGCGGAGGTGCCGGGCAGCATGCGGGACAGCAGGTCCGACGAGACGGCCACGACCGCCGGGCTGGTGGCGGCGGGCGACGGGTCCAGCGGCCATTCGCCATAGGGGCGACGACCGTCGACCGACTCGCCGGAAAGCGGCGGACGAAAGCCCAGCTCCGGCTCGGTGACACCGAACAGGCGGCAGTACGCCCGCCGGTAGGCGACGCCGGGGAACACCTTGCCCAGTTCATGACGTCGGATCATTTCCGCGGTCGCCGCGGGCGGTCGTATTCCGTCCTTCTCGGGCAGTCCACGCACTCGTTCGGCCAAGCCGTCCTGCGTGAGGCCATGCGCCTCACGAAAACGCCGAAGAGTGTTCGGAACCCATCCAGGATGTTTGTCTACAGACATTACAAGCCCCCGTTCGCGTCCCCCCTTCTAACGAGATCAGGATAGTCAGAACGATGCCGCCGACCGGGTGAACCACGAGATTGTGCGCCCCTCGCGCGTCGATGTCCGTTTCCTGTCCGGTGACTGGATGCCCCGCCAGCCGACCGGCCCACTGCCCTGGTCACGACCGATCCGAGCGATATGCGCAGTATGCGCCGTCCGGCGCTGATCGGTGGACCACCGACGGCCGCCAGCGGCAGCGGGCCGGATCCGGTGGCGGCGTGTGGGCGTCCCGGCGGACGCCAGATCGCCCGGTGGGACCAGTCCGCATACAGAGAGTTTCGACAGACCCAACATCACCACAGCCGCTCCGCGACGGACTTCCACCGGTTATGCCGCGAATCGTCGTTGTACGACAATCCAGATATGGCACCATCGAAAGTCGCTCTCGCCACCGTCGTCGGCAAGGGCGACGAGGGATGACCCGTTGACCATCCTGCCGGCTCCACCATGGCGGTTCCGCCTGATCCGAGTGGCGCAGATGCTGCTGGTGTTCGTGGCCGTCCTGCTGGCGGTCGCGTCCTTCGAGGTGGGGCCGCCGGGGCTCGGGGCGCAGGCGCGCTCCCTGCGGTTCTGTGTGGCGCTCGGCTCCGGCGGGATCTGTCTGGCGCGGGCCGCCCTGGTGCGTGGGGAACGGCTGCCCTGGGCGCTGCTCGGTGCCGGCCTGGTCAGCTACAGCGGCGGCATCATCTACCACAACGCCACCGCCGGCGGTCAGTCGGCGACGCTCGGGCCGTCCCTGGCGGACATCGGCTGGCTGCTGTTCTACCCGGCCTGCTACGCGGCGGTGATCATGCTGCTGCGCCGCCGGCTGGTCCGGCTGCATCGCAGTGTCTGGCTGGACGCGGTCGCCGGGGTGCTGGGCATAGCCGCGCTGACCAGCGGCCTCGCCGTGCTGATGGCGCGCTCCAACGCCGAGTTGGACGTGTGGTCGCTGACGATCAATGTGGTCTATCCGGTGGCCGACCTGTTGCTGATCCTGCTGGTGGTCACCGTGTTCGGTCTGCTCGGCTGGCGTCCAGGCCGGGTGTGGTGGCTGCTCGGCGCCAGTCTGGTGGGGTTCGCGGGCGCCGACTCGCTGCTGCTGGTGATCGTCGAGGCGGGCTGGGGGCCGCCGGTGGGGGTGCTCTCGACCCTGTGGCTGTTCTCGACGCTCACCCCGGCACTGGCGGCCTGGGTACGACCGCGCTGGCAGCCCTCGGCGCGGATGTCCGGCTGGGGTGTCATCACCGTGCCGCTGGTCCTCGCGGTCCTCGCACTCGGCCTGCTCGTGCTCGGTGCCACCGTGGACCTGCCGCCGGTGACCGTGGCGCTGGCGGCCGCGACCGTGCTGGCGGCGCTCGCCCGCGCCGCGTGCACCTTCGTCGAGGTCCAGCACCTCACCGAGAGCAGCGTCCTGGCCCGCACCGATGACCTGACCGGTCTGGCCAACCGCCGGGCCTTCCTCGAACGGCTCGCCCGCCTCGAACACGACGGCGCCGCGGGCCGCGCCGTCCTGCTCCTGCTCGACCTGGACCGTTTCAAGACGATCAACGACTCGCTCGGGCATCACACCGGGGACGCGCTGCTCATCCAGGTCGGTTCGCGGATCTGCGCGGCGCTGCGCCCCGGTGACCTGCTCGCCCGCCTGGGCGGGGACGAGTTCGCCGTGCTGTTGGACAACGCCGACGCGGACGTCGCCCGCCGCGTCGCCGACCGGATCCTCGCGATCCTCGCCGAACCGTTCGACGTCGGGGGAACAACCCTGCACGTCACCGCGAGCATCGGCGCGGCCATCCACCCCGGCGACGTGACCGCCGACCTTCTCCCGCCCACCACCACCACCACCGCCACCACGACTGCCGCCGCCGTCGCCACTGCCGCCGCTCCGCCTGCCGCCGCCGCCGGGCCGGGCGGTACCCAGATCCTGCTGCGCCGGGCGGATGTCGCGATGTACGCCGCGAAGGCCGACCGCAGCGGCTTCGCGACCTTCCACCCGGGTCTGGACGCCGGCAGCCGGGAACGCCTCGACCTGGTCGAACAGCTGCGCGCCGCACTCGGCACCGGTCAGCTCGAGGTCTTCTACCAGGTCAAGGTCGCCCTGGCCAGTGGACGGACGGAGTCGGTGGAAGCCCTCGTCCGCTGGCGACATCCGACCCACGGTCTGCTCGGACCGGAGCTGTTCATCCCCCTGGCCGAACAGGCCGGCTTCATCCAGATGCTCACCGGTGAGGTGCTGGGCATCGCGCTTGACCAGGCCCGACGGTGGCGGGTGGCGGGCCTGGACATCACCGTCGCCGTGAACATCACCGCCCCCGATCTGCTCGACCCCGAATTCCCGACCCGGGTCCGCGGACTGCTCACCCGGTTCGGTCTGCCGCCCACCGCACTCGAGCTGGAAATCACCGAGACCGCGCTCATGCGCGACCAGGACCGCTCCGCCCGCATGCTCGCGGCCCTACGTCAGCACGGCATCGGCATCGCCGTGGACGACTACGGCGTCGGCTATTCCTCACTCGCCCGGCTGCTCGAACTACCCGTGGACGTTCTCAAGCTCGACAAGTCGTTTCTTCGCCGGACGGTCGATGACATCCGGGCCGAGGAGATCGTGCGCTCGACGGTCCGGCTCGCCCATGCGCTGGGGCTGCGCATCGTCGTCGAGGGGGTGGAGACGGCGGCGGCCGTCCGGATGCTCGGCGACGTCGGATGCGATCTCGCCCAGGGCTATTTCTTTGGTGAGCCCGGTCCCGCCAAGACGATTACCGAACATCTGCGCCGATGCCGGGAGACGATGGACCCGGACCAGACAACAGCTACGGCCCGGACGGCTGCCGCGGACCACCCGACGGTCGCCGACCAGGCATCGGTGGGAGTCACACAGTGAGGTGCGACGCGCCCGTGACAGGGGACGTTCGGCGACAGGGACGTTCGGTGGCAGGGACGTTCGGCGACAGGAACGTTCGGTGACACTGACCGCGGCGCCACGTCCGGTCGGGCCTTCCGTCTGGGACGGGGTCTCCCTGCATCGCAGCCCACGCCGGGCCCCGGTGGCCGTCGGCGGCACCATGGACCCGGCGACCCTCGTCGGCGCCTACCGCGCCGGCGCCTTCCCCTGGCCCAGCGACGAGCCCGCCGACGACGCCACCGATGTTCCCGCCGCCGCGGCGGTGGCCAGCTCCGGTGCCACCATCGACGGGTCCGGCGACCTGGCCCCGGTCGAGGCGGTGGACGGCATCGTGAGCGTCTACGGCTACGGCGCCACCAACCATCCCGCCAGCACCGACCATCCCGCCAGCACAGACCATCCCGCCAGCACCGACGGGCAGCGTGGGTCGACCGATTCGGCGGATCCGGCGCAGTGGGGGCTGGCCGAGTACTACCGGATGCTGCGGGCGGCCGTCGCGGCCCGGCGGATTCGGCATCTGTCACCGCAACGGCCCGGCGGGTACGACCTGCCCTGGTGGAGCCCGGACCCGAGGGCGGTGATCCCCGCCGGCGGCGTGCGGGTGAGCCGGTCGCTGCGCAAGCGGCTACGTGGCTGCGGGTGGACGACGTCCATCGACGAGGCGTTCGTCGATGTCGTGCGCGGCTGTCAGCGCGACGGCACGTCGGGATGGATCACCGACGAGCTGCTCGACGGGTACGCCGAGCTGCACGCCCTGGGCTGGGCGCACAGCATCGAGGTGTGGGACGGCGACGAGCTCGTCGGCGGCATGTACGGGGTGGGGATCGGCGGTGTGTTCGCCGGAGAGTCGATGTTCCACGCCCGCACCGACGCGTCCAAGATCGCCCTTGCCGATTTCGACGCCCGGTTCCGCGCCGGTGGTGGTGTGCTGCTCGACGTGCAGCTCACCACCGAGCATCTGATCTCCCTCGGTGCCCGGGACGTTCCCCGCCGCGACTATCTCGCCGTGCTCGCCAAGGTGCGCGACGATGACGTCCGCCTCACCCGGGACCGCCTCCCGGTCAGCCGGCTCGCTCCCCCCACCAGCTGACCGTCCGGACGACCCGACTCAGACGCCTTCGGCACCGACGTTCTGGGCAGCACCGACGTTCCGGGCAGCACCGACGTTCTGGGCAGCACCGTCGCCCGCCGCCGCCTCGGTATCGGCGAGGGCCAGAGGGTAGCGGGCGTGGGCGTCGGCGAGAACGGCGAGCAGGTCGTCGATCTCGGCCTCGGTGTTCGCCGCGGTGACCTGAACCCGCATACCCACCTTCTCCCGCGGCACGATCGGGAACGGCACCACCCCGGCGAGCACCCCCCGCGCGTACAGGAAGTCACCGAGCTCGGCGGCGTGGTCCGGATCGCGCAGGGGAATCTCGATGATCGGAAAGCCGCTGGTGTTGAGGGTGGCGAGCCCTAGCCGGTGAATTCCGTCGAGCAGGCGGCGGGTCAGCGTGTACAGGCGGGCGCGAAGCTCGTCCCCGCGCCGTTCGTTGATCTGCAGGCCGACCAGCCCCGTGGCCAGCGACGCCACCGGCGACGGCCCGGAGAAGATGTAGGAACCAGCCGCGGACTTGAGGTAGTTCTTCACCGACGTCGGGCAGGCGACGAACGCCAGCAGCGAGGAATACGCCTTCGAGAATCCCCCGACCAGGATCACGTTGTCGTATGCCTGGCCCAGATGACGAACAATGCCGTTTCCGCGGGAGCCGTAGGGGCTCGTCTCGTTCGCTGCCCGTTCACCGACGACACCGAAACCGTGCGCGTCGTCGATGTAGACCAGTGCGTCGTACCGGCAGGCGAGGGCGATCAGGTCGGCCAGCGGCGGGGCGTTGCCGGTCATGCTGTGGATGCCGTCCACGCAGATCAGCCGGGGAAACGGAGCCCGGCGAAGTCTTCGTTCGAGCCGGTCGAGCCGGTCCTCGCGGAACCGGGCGACCGTGCCGCCGCGAGCGGCGGTCATCACCGCGCCGTCGTGCGCCGTCTGATGCGCGTGCACCTCGACGAACAGCGACCCGCGGGCGACCAGCGCCGGCAACACCGACAGCTGGATATGGGTGATCGTCGGCAGCAGCAGCGCGTCCTGCGTACCGAGCAACGCGGCCAGCGTCGTCTCGATCTCGGCGTACGGCTCGGGACTGGCGATCATCCGCGACCAGCTCGGATGTGTTCCCCACCGGTCCAGGTAGGGCCCGACCGCGGCGATGACCTCCCGGTCCAGGTCAAGGCCGAGATAGTTGCAGGACGCGAAATCGGTCAGCCAGTGATCGCGGATACGCACTCGACGCCCGGCGATCTCGTTCACGGTCGCGTCGTAGAACGGCGCGGTCGCACGCATCCGGTCCAGCTCCGCGCGTAGCCCGATCGGCTGGTCCAGCACGGCCCGCCACGCGTCGGAAAACCCGTCCAGGTACCCCGGACGCGGGGCTTCGACCGCGACACCAGGTTCTGTCGCGCCGGCCGGTTCTGCGGCCTCGGCTGGTTCTGCCGCCTCGGCCTGCACCGGGACGTTGGTGGGGACGGAGATCCGGGTCATGCCGCGGCACGTCCTCGCACAGGAAAACAGGTCGAAAGTCGCCGATAATTACTTTTAAACCGAAATTTGATATGCAGCAAGGTCAGCACCGATCCTTGAAGTCGCCGGGAGAGGTCACCGGCAGGGGTCAGGGACAACAAAAGGCGAGACAGCACCCGAAAACGACCGCTGATCCACGTTAATCGGTACTGGGCTGATTTTTCGCAAGATTGCCTGAAAGTAGGGCGAACGGCCTATTGCGGCATAGTTACGGCCATCATCGGACCCTCGTTCGCCGATGCCCGCTCCCACTCCTGCTCCCAGGTGGTTGCGGACCGCACCCAACCGGGCACCCCGGGCGCCAGCTCGCGGCGCCCCTCCGGCGCGGTGTTATCGTGCCGGCCATGTCTGACACGGCGGCATCCCCGACGAGCGCGACCGAACCCTCGGCAATCGGGGCGGAACCGACGAACGGGTCCGCCCCGGTCAGCACCGATGTCCCGGCCGGCCCAGTGGCCCCCGCCAGCACGGCAGCACCGGCCAGCACGGCGGTCGTGGAGGCGGAGGCCGACGAGGCACTGCTGGTGCGGACCCTGCCGTATTCGGGTTGGGGTCTGACCCGGTCGAAGACGCTGTTCCTCGCGCACCGCAAGGAGCCCGTCGACCCCGCCGGCTTCTACTCGTTGATCGCCGCGGACTCCGTCCGTCAGCTCCAGCGCTACACCTCGCTGACCGGCCAGCTGATCCTGGACGTCGGCGGCGGCCCCGGCTACTTCCGTTCCGCCTTCCTGGACGCCGGCGCCCGCTACGTCTGGGTCGAGCCGGACGTCTCCGAGATGGAGGCCGCCAGCATCGAGGTGCCCGGGCGGGTCCGTGGCAGCGCGCTGGACCTGCCGTTCCAGACGGGCAGCATCGACCTGACCTACACGTCCAACGTGCTCGAGCACGTGCCCGACCCGTGGCGGATGTGTTCGGAACTGGTCCGCGTCACCCGCCCCGGCGGGCTGATCTTCCTGAGCTACACCAACTGGCTCTCACCCTGGGGCGGCCACGAGACGGCCCCCTGGCACTACCTCGGTGGGGACCGCGCCGCCGCCCGGTTCGAGCGCCGCAAGGGCCACGCGCCGAAGAACATCTACGGCCGCACCCTGTTCCCCGTCTCCGTCGCCGACACCCTGTCCTGGGCCCGGCGCCGCGGCGACGTCGAGGTTCTCGACGCGATGCCCCGCTACCTCCCCGACTGGGCCAAGCACATCCTCAAGGTCCCCGGTGCCCGCGAGATCATCACCTGGAACCTCGCCATGGTCCTGCGCAAGCTCTGACCTTCGGCCGCCGCTCCCTGACCCGCCTCCGACCTGCATCGCTGCTGCTGGTCACACCGCCACGGCTCCGACCACGCCCGGTCGTTCCCTGCGGCGCGCGGGCCGAATTTTTTGTCGGTGGGGCCGGGCAGGATGTCGGTGTAGCCCCAACAGGCAGTTTCCGCAGGCCAAAAGGAGAACCCCGATGCGCACTCTGATCGTCACCGCCTTCGTCTCACTGGATGGCGTCATGGAGGCGCCCGGCGGCGAGGCCGACTACCGCAACACCGGCTGGACGTTCAAGGACATCGAGTTCGACCCCGCCGCCTACGAGCTCAAGGGCCGCGAGCAGGAGGAGACCACCGCGCTGCTGCTCGGCCGCACCAGCTACGAGGCCTTCGCGCCGGTCTGGCCGACGATGACGGAGTTCGCCGGCTACAACGCGATGCCCCGTTACGTCGTCTCCACCACCCTCGAAGGCGACGACTCGCGCTGGCCGGCCACGATCCTGCGCTCGGTGGAGGAGGTCGCCGCCCTGAAGGAGACCGAGGGCGGCCCGATCGCCGTCCACGGCAGCGCGACCCTGGGTGCGAGCCTCGCCGACGCCGGCCTCGTCGACCGCTACCACCTGCTCGTCTTCCCGGTGCTGCTCGGCGCCGGCAAGCGCCTGTTCAGCGTGGCTGACAAGGACAGGACAGCCCTGAAGCTGATCGAGTCCGAGGCCTACCCCAACGGCATCCAGAAGCAGGTCTTCGACGTCATCCACTGACCCGGCCCGCCGGGTCCACACGCGCAAGCACGCCTGGCAACGCCGGCTGGCCGTGGCCCACGCCCAGCGGCCGGCGCCGCGGCACCGGTCCTGCGCGGGAGGTCACACGCCGACCCCGGCCGGTTCGCGTCCGGCTCGACCTGCCGAAGCTGGCTACCGGCGCTGCTGGCGGGATCGGCACTCTCGGCGATTGCGCCTGCTGTCGATGATCTACGCCCGTGAGGGTGGCGAGGCGTGCGTCTGCGAGCTCACCGAACCGCTCGGGCTGACCCAGCCGACCATCAGCCATCACCTGAAGGTCCTGGTGGACGCCGGCCTGCTCACCCGGGACAAACGCGGGGTCTGGGCCTACTACCGGGCCGTCCCCGGTGCCCTTGCCGCCCTGGGGGCGATCTTCGCGCCACCCGCCCGGGACGAGGGGTCGCGCGCCGACCAGAGCAGGAGCACGAGGGCGAGCAGCATCCAGGCGGCGAGGTAGCCGAACGCCAGCCGGGGTGAGACCACCGTGTACAGCAGCCCGGCGACCACGCTGGCGGCGATGTTCCCGACCGCCTGCACGGTGGCCAGCAGACCGAACGCCGATCCACGAATCCGCTCCGGCGCGAAGGCGGCGACCGCCGCGTGTTCCGCGGTCTCCGCGCAGCCGATTCCCACCCCGGCCAGAACGAACGCGACTCCCAGATGCCAGAGCGCGGACCCGGACACGGCGAACACCAGATAGGAACCCAGGAACACCGCCACACCGGCGGCGGTGACCAGCACCGGCCCGCGCCGACCCCACCGGTCGGCGAAACCACCGGCGGGAAAGGACACCACCGTGGCGGCGATGTTGTAGGCGATGTAAAGGCCGATCGCGAGCTGGGTGGCCGTGTGCGTGCCATGGCCGGGGGCGAGCAGATCGGTGGCCCGAAGAACCAACAGCGTGGCGGCCACATTGCCGAGCTCGAAGGCGGTGAATCCGGCCATGACCCGCCCGAGCCGCCCCCGCAGGATCGGTCGGACGACGAATCGCGGCCGGCTGGCCGCACGGGTACGGGGAAGCCGCGCCCGCCGAATCGCGTGGACGATCGCGAACGCGGCCAGCAGACCCGGCACGATCGACAGCAGCATCGCGGTACGCAGGCTGACGAACGTCACCAGGACAAGCGCCAGCAGCGGCCCGACAATAGCCCCGAGATTGTCCATGGTCCGCTCGAACCCATACGCCCGGCCGTAGGCGGCGGCGGGCACCAGATCGGCGAGCAGCGCGTTGCGCGCCGGAACCCGCAGCCCACGGGCAGCCCACGCCGCGCCGCGCAGTACCCCGGCCTGCACCGTGGACGTGGTCACTCCGATCAGCCCGGACAGCACGGCGGTGGTGGCATAGCCGCCGACCGCGACGGTGCGGCGTCGGCCAGGGTCGTCGGCCAGGGCGCCGCCGACGAAGCGGCCGGCGCCGGCCAGACCGTCCGAGATGCCCTCGATCGCCCCGAGCGCGGCGGCGGGTGCGCCCAGGGTCGTGGTGACAAAACCGGCCATCAGCGCGGTCGGCACCTCATGCCCCACGTCGGCCAGGAAACTCGCCGCGCCGATGCCGCCGACCCCGGGGGTCAGCCAGGGTCGACGGCCAGCCGCGGCCTGCGCCATGACGGCCGGCGACGGCGACGATGGCGGCGATACGTGGATGTCCGACACATCCGTAAGGAGACGTCGGCGCGTTCCACGAAAGGAAGACTGTTTCCGTTCGACCAGACCGACTATAATGATCTTCGATGCGGTCTGTACTACCACTGACCGAAGCAACAACCGCAGCGGTATTCGCGGGAACGGCGGATTCAGCCCACCGAGCGGATCGTGGCGCTGTGGGAAAGGTCATAACCACCCAGGTCGGCGAGCGCATTGCGCAGGGCCGGGTCGCGCAGAGCGGAAAGCAGCGGCCGGGCCGCGCCCAGCGCATGACGGCCGAGCGCGATCTCGTACGGTTCCCACAGCAGTGGCACGAACTCCAGGCCCAGATCCGTGAGCCCGGCCCGCAGGCCCAGCGCGGCATCGGCGATTCCCAGGGCGACCGCGAAGGCGACCTCCATATGCGAGGGCAGTTCCGGTCCGGCCACCGTTTCCGGCTCGATGGCGTCGGCCAGCAGCATCTGGTCGAGCACCACCTGCGTTCCCGCTCCCGTCTCGCGCCGCGCCACCCGCAGCCCTTCGAGCTGGGCGGCTCGCGTCAGCCCCCGCGGATTTCCGGCCGGGACGATCAGCCCCTGCTCACGCCGCCACAGATGCAGCAGATACGGCTCGTCCTGATGCAGCACCGCCCGCACGAACGACTCGTTGTACACGCCATCGCGATGCCGCAGGTGAATCACCGCTCCGTCGGCCTCACCCCGCTCCACGGCCCGCAGCCCGGCGAAACTGCCGCGGGCGCCCACTGTCTCCACCAGCGCGCCGAGATGCTCCAGCAGAATGCCCAGGGCCGGATCATCACTGCCCGCCAGCCGAAACACCCGTTCCGGTTCGAGGAGCCGCGTCGCGGCGATCATGCCCTGTTCGGCGATCCGGGCCCGGCGTCGGTCCGACACGGTGATGACCCCGCCATCGGCCAGGAAGCGGTACGCCCGCACGACCGTCGACGACGTGGTGCCCACCGCCCGTGCGTGCTCGCGCACCCCGGGCAGTTCCGTGCCCGCCGCCAGGTCACCCGCGCGCACCCGGCGCGCCAGATCATCGGCGATCTGTCGATAACGGCTCACGGCCGAGCACTGTACGACCCGGCCTCGGCGAGGCTGGTCAGACGAGTCGCAGCTGCTGGCCGACGGACTCGCGACGGTTACGGCGGCGTGGGGCGTCCGTCTGCGGTGTCGGCTCCGTGGACAGCAGGCTCGCGTCGATGTCGGCGAGGAACGGGGACGGGCGGATCTCGACGTCGGCGCCACGGCCGGGGCGCCGCGCCGCGCCGGAGAGGATCAGGCGGTCCCGGGCCCGGGTGATACCGACGAAGAACAGCCGCCGTTCCTCCGCCTCGGCCGCCCGCGCCGCCTCGGCCGCCACTGCCGCATCCGGGTTCGCAGTCGCATCCGGGTTCGCAGTCGCATCCGGGTTCGCAGCCGCGCCGTCGTCCGCGCCGGCCTTGGGCCGGGCCGCGCCGAAACGCAGGGGGAGCAGGCCGTCCTCGCAGCCGATCAGGAAGACCAGGCCGAACTCGAGGCCCTTGCTGGCATGCAGGGTGAGCAGCGAGACGCGGTCGGCGCGGGGGTCGTAGCCGTCCACCTCGCTGGCCATCGTGACGGCGGTGAGGAAGGTGTCCAGATCGGTGCCGGCACTGGCCGCGGCCGGCATCAGCAGCTCGACCGCGAGGCGCAGCTCCGCCTCGGAGGGCACTCGACCAGCCGGTATCAGGCCACCATCCGGAAAAACGCCGGGCTCGGTGAGCAGACTGGACGCACCGAGTTCGGTGCCGAACGCGTCCGCGAGCGCGCCGGCCCGGCCAGCCGCGTCCCGGACCAGCGACGACACGGGCCGGGGGCCGACCGGACCGGCCGTGGGGGCACGCAGCAGGGCGAGCAGGAAGGCGACGGCGGGGGCGTCGGCCAGGGGCAGGTGGGAGCGGCGCTGGAACGGGAAACCGCGTGTGGCCAGGGCCTCCATGATGGGTTCGGCCTGGCGGGTGGTGCGGTAGAGCACGGCGATGTCGGCGAAGGACAGGCCGGCGTCGACCGAGCCGTCCACGCCGATGTCCAGGGCGTGGAACGAGGTGCCGCCGAGGGCCGCGTCGATGCTGTCGACGACGGCGATCGCCTCCTCGGTCTCGCCGCGGTGGCGGCGTAGCAGCACCGGGCCATCCCCGGCGTGGCCGCGCACGGCGGTGAGGGTGCGGCCGGGGACGAGGCTCGCGGGGGCGATCGCGTCGAGGGCGGCGCGCACGATCGTCGGGGTGGAGCGGTAGCCGCGGGTGAGGGCGGCGGTGCGGGCGCCCGGGTAGTCCTGCTCGAAACGCAGGAAGAAACCGACGTCGGCGCCGCGAAAACTGTAGATGGCCTGGTCGGGGTCGCCGATGACGGCGAGGTTCGCCGTCGGCGGGCACAGCAGCGACAGCAGCCGGTACTGGAGCTCGTCGGTGTCCTGGTACTCGTCGACCCAGACGTGACGAAACCGTGCCCGGTAACGCTCGACGAGGTCGGGTGCGTCCCGCAGCAGCGTCAGCGGCAGCACGATCAGATCGTCGAGATCGACCATGTCCCGGTCACGTAGCGCCGCGTCGTAGCGGGCCAGGACACCGAGCAGCTCGTGGTCGCGCCGCGCCGCGCCGAGGGCCCGCTGCCGTTTGAGGTCGGCGATCCCGGCGGCGATCCGCCGCTGCTGGCGGGCGTCGCCCTCGCCGTGCAGGGCGGCGTCGAGCAGTTCGGCGCGCACCGCGTCGTCGGCGACCTGGACGTGCGCGCCGCGGGCCAGCCGCGTGTGCTGCTCCCGGACGATCGTGAGGCCAAGCCCGTGGAACGTCGTCGCGAGGATGCCGGCGGCCCGCTCCCCGAGCAGCGCCTCGAGCCGTTCGGCGAGTTCGCCCGCGGCCCGGCGGGTGAACGTCACGGCCAGGCACTGGTCGGCCGGCACGCCGAGCTCGGCGACCCGGTGGGCGATCGCGTGCACCAGCGTGCGCGTCTTGCCGGTACCGGGTCCGGCCAGGACCAGCAGCGGCCCGTCCGCGTGCGCCGCCGCCTGCCGCTGATCCGGATCAAGGCCATCCAGGACGGACGGCGCGGCAGCGACTGCAACGGCGGCAGTGGCGGCAGTGGCGGCAGTGGCGGCAGTGGCGGCGAGCGCCTCGTCCAGGGATGGGCTGGGCGGGTTCGCGGCGGATGTCCGCGGCGTCCCGGCGGCGAGTGCGCTGTGGCGCGGGTGCCGCCCACCGCCCGAGGTCGAGAGGGTGGCGGGGCCGGCGGGGGCGGCGGATGTGGCGGTGGGGGGTGGGGTGAGGTCGAAGAGGGTGTCGGGGGCGGCGGACAGCTCGTCGGGGGTGAACAGGCGGATGACGCCGTACTCGCCGTCGTAGCCGGCCTGACGGATGACCTCGCCGCGGCGCAGCCTGGTGATCGCCTCGACCAGCTCCGCGGAGCCGACCTCGGCGATCCGGTCGGTCGGGACGTCACCGAGGATGCCGAGCTCGGGGCCGAGCCGTGACACCAGGGAGGTGACCTGGGTGGCGACCGCCTTGCTCTTCGGACCGACGCCGAGGATCTCCCCGACGATCTCCGGCAGCGGCACCAGCGAACTGACCGTGCCGGCCGTCGCCGGGACCGTCCCGTCCGGGCGGTCGGCGAGCGCCTCGACCCGGTTGAGCACGCCGACGGTGAGCAGCCCGCCGCAGGTCGGGCAGCGTCCGCCGACCTCACGGGTCTGCTCGGGGGTCAGCACCACCCCGCACTTACGGTGGCCGTCCAGGTGGTACTTGCCCTCCTCGGGGAAGAACTCGACCGTGCCGGCGAAACCGTCCCCGCCGCGCAGCGCCGCCTCGATCGCGAAGTAGTCCAGCTCGCACGTGAACGCGGTCGCCTCCCGGCCGAGCATCGGCGGGGAGTGCGCGTCCGAGTTGCTGACCAGGCGGTAACGGTCGAGGCCGGAGATCCGCCAGAACATCTCCGGGTCGGCGGACAGGCCCGTCTCCAGGGCGAAGATCTCGTCGGCCAGGTCGACGTAACAGTCCTCGACCGCGTCGAAACCCGATTTCGAGCCCAGCACCGCGAACCAGGGCGTCCAGACGTGCGCGGGGACGAGGTAGCAACCCGGCCCGCCGGCCAGGGTGATCTCCAGCAGGTCGCGGGAGTCAAGGCCGAGGATGGGCCGTCCGTCCGCGGCCAGGTTGCCGATCCGGGCGAGGGCGGCGGTGATGGCGGCGGCCTGCTCGCGGGTCGGCGCGTACAGCAGATGGTGGACCTTGCGGGTCCGTTCACCGCGCTTGTAGATGGTGGAGATCTCGCTCGAGATCATGAAGCGGGTGGCTGTGCGGCACGATGCCGGCAGTGTGCGCAGCACCTCGGCCTCGAGGTCGGGCCGCAGCCGGAACAGCCCCGGTTCGGCCGGCACCAGCCTGTCCGCGAGCTCCTGCGACCACGCCGGATGGGTGAAGTCCCCCGTCCCGACCACCGCGATCCCCTTGCGGGCCGCCCACCAGGCCAGATGCTCCAGGTCGCAGTCACGGCTACACGCCCGCGAGTACCGGGAGTGGATGTGCAAATCCGCATAGAACCGTGACATCACAGATGTGTATGTTGTCGCATCCACCGTCCCCACTCCGCGTCGGCACGCCGCCGCGGACACCGCGACCTCCACATGGCCAACGACAGGAACACAAAGAGCCACTCTCAGACCATGGGACGCCCATGTTCGTCCCGGCGGGCCCGTGCGGACCCCCAGCCGGCCGGGCGCGACGGGTAGCCGTCATGATGCGAGGGTTCGTACGATCACGGCCGCTCTGATGGCCGGATGACCGCGGGGCGGAGGGAGACGGGCCCATGTCGGCGGACGACCAGCGCGCCGCACTGGCCGACCGGTGTCACCGGCTGGTGCGCTTCCTGCATGAGCTGGCCGTGGCCCGGGGCGTCCGGGTCCGCCAGGTCGACGAGCATCCCCTGGCCCTCTGGCTGGCTGACCTGCCCGCGGGCGTACCGGTGTCCGAGCAGGTGGGGCCCGGTGAGGTCCTGCTGACCGCGCCGGGCGCGGCCGCGCTGCCGCCGCCGCCCCGCCCCCCCCCCCCCCCGGCCCGGGCGGGGCCCCCCCCGCGCCCCCCCCCCGCCCCCCCCCCCCGGCCCCCCCGACCCCCCCCCCCCCCCCGCCG